>JAOUPJ010000471.1 GCA_029879945.1 Gammaproteobacteria bacterium | reverse complement strand
AGGTTTGTTCAGTTTTGCACAGAGTGCTGTAAAGGCAGCTGTTAAATGTCCCAGAACATGTGCGGATACGATGAAACCATCGTAGTATTGAGGCATACTATCAAAGTATTTCCTTTCATTTGCCAAATACCACAGATAAATTTTAAAAGGTAAATCGGTATTTCGTGGAGGGTTGTTTGATTCTTTTTGTTTTTGCCTAATTTCAGCAAGGTGGGCTTTAATTAGAGTTGAGTAATTGCGAGATTTTTTGGTTGATTGTCTTGCTGGAATTATTACAATTGCTTTTCCTCCCTTCTCCACAGTAATGAGACCAATGCCTGAAGCTCTGAAAATTTCTTGGTTTACCGGTTTGGAATACTCCTGAGGAAGCGCAACATAGCTTTCATCTGCTCCAAGTTGATAGTTCAGGGCTTGACGAAATGCTTTTTTCCATTTGTTAACTTTGACTTCTATGGCAATTATTTTTTCATCTCTTTCAGCAACAATGTCAATGCGTTTTGGTCCTAAAGGGACTTCAGAAGCTATAAAAAAATGGTTTTTGAACAAATCTATTATGGGTCCATATAATTCTCTTTCCGCTTCCATTTACTGTTCACTTCTTCCCAGACGTATTTCATTATCTTTCTGAATAAGTTGACTCAAATTTCTCGTATATTTCAAAACGTCAACTGTGGTCTTAATGAAGATTATCAAAGTCGAAATGATTGCGAGTGGGACAAAATATTCCCAAAACCTATCTATGAAAAGCCATACAACAGTGGCTCCTGGCAAAGCTGCTGCAATAAGTAAATCATATGCGCATCTAAAAGCCAGGCTTGTTGTTCCGAGAAATAGATTCTCAACTTCAGCTATATCATGGCTCGAACGAGCTAAGTGTTTTAGGTCAGACGCAAAGCTAAACTTGCTTAAGATCTGCTCTATATCGCCAGTTTCGCCTTCGTCTCTTTCAGCTTCAACTTTTTCAATCAACTGGACGATTTGAGGCAAAATTTCGGAGGCAATGATAATTGATCGTATCGATTCCACATCTTGTTGGAATTGAGTTTTATTTTCACTTGCCTTCTTTATGAATTGCCAAAATCCTCCTAATAATGCTGCTACTACAACTGTGAGTAAAGATACAGTTTCTATCGGTGGTTGAGTCAAATTTTTGCCTCAGATAATACTGCATATTCTGGATACTTGGAGTATACATAATGCAGTATTTCTACAAGAGGCTTGTGGTTATATATTGTTTTGTAATTCACTATCTTTCGCATAACATCCGCAGGTAGTTCATCGACTATTCTTTTTACTTTGGCGATACCAATTGGCGTTAACTTGTAAATAGTATCAGCGTCATATGATTCTCCAATGTCTTCATACTCCTCCATTTCTTTGGACTCTTGGTTTTCTTCAACTATTCCCAGCTCTTCAAGCGCCTCTATGGCGTCATAAACTTCGGCATCAAAAGGTCCATATTTGTATGGCTTGAAAGTTGTTTTTTGGCTTATTTCGTCAAATTTCCCCTCTTTCCACAGCAGGAAGATTAATTTCATAAGCCTGGTTTTGCCAATTATTTTCTCTCCAATATGTTTTGTTTGACCAGGAGCGTAGAGTAGAAGTGCTACAAGTTCAGGTTTTGATAATTTCACAGTTTCCCTCCTCATGTAACATCTGCTTTTGGTGAATAGATAAACATTTTTCTTTTTTTCGAATTCGTACACTTGTGGAACACCCAATTCTGGCTTCGTGCACACGAGCTATTAATCTACCGGTCCAAAGTAAAACGATGACGGAGAGAGTAGAGTGACTCTAATAAAATACAGTGTGCAAAACATGTTTTAGATTCCGTATTGAGATGATCTTTCACAGAAAATGCGCTCGCAGTTTCACCTATCTGTCTCCTCTGTTTTTTGTTTTGTTTCACCGATTGTTTTATGTCTTATTCTTTGTTACGCCCCTTGCAAGGGAGAAGGGTTATGGCAAGAGGCGATCCAACGATCAAGATTTATCGAAGGCTCGGAAAGAGACGATCTCGCTCGGGCGCTTAGACGTCTCGCCCAGCTTAACCAATCAAAAGTTTACTTGTTCTGGAAACGTTCACTGACTTAAACTGGTATGTGTGCGGAGTTTGAAGATCTAACTGAAGGA
>JAOUPJ010000470.1 GCA_029879945.1 Gammaproteobacteria bacterium | reverse complement strand
ATGGAAGGATACGGTTTTTTTAAAGCCGCCACCCATTATGTGCCCGTAGACTTGATACAGTTGTACAAAGTGGTGTCTGATAACACGTTACAAGGTATCGAAGCAATCGATAAGGCCTCGGTTTATGAATGGATTAAGGCGAAGTTAGCTGAAATTGATCATATGCGCAAACAGCAGTTCGCATTGGCGATGGAGTTGGTGCAGGCGAGAGACTTGTTTGAGCTGGAAAAGCTGTTTGAAGCGTGCCATTTTACGCATTATGAGTCAGTTCGATTGAAGCAGCTGTTGCAGCGGGCCAAGGCCTTGCGCTTGAGCGCCGACGCTGTGGAAAAAGTCATAGGTGAAGGAAAAAATAAAAAAGACATACTAAATGGTCTGGATGAAATTCTGCTGCAAGCAGGCCTGGGGTTCAGGCCGTGAATATTATTTATGTAGAAGAAGAAATCAGGGATTACCCACGAACGCAGGCAATTTTAGCGCGTTTCCCCCATGCTACTGTCATTCCCATTGAGCGTTACGGCGAAGTCTTTAATAGACGTGCTCAGAGTTTTCGATTGCAGAAAAAATCACCCTCACTCATCCTAGCAAAAAAATATGGTGAGTTGGTTTTGCCCGCTCCGAAAGGGTATGGAATTGGGGCAAATCACAATTACTATTTTTCTCACATGATGAACTGTGTCTACGATTGTCGATATTGTTTTCTTCAAGGGATGTATCGCTCCGCGCACTATGTGGTGTTTGTCAATTTTGAGGATTTTTTTTCGGATATACGAGCCGTTTCAGAAGGCTTAAATAGTGAAGAAGTCCATTTTTTCTCCGGCTATGATTGCGATAGCCTTGCCTATGAGCCCGTCACGCATTTTGTTGAAGAAATTTTACCGCTTTTTGAATCATTGCCCAATGCCAGTCTTGAGTTGAGAAGTAAAAGCACGCAGGTGAGAGGTTTGTTGGAGAGGGAGCCTTTGGAGAACGTCATCCCTGCGTTTAGCCTTGCGCCGCAAGAGCTGATCGAATCCTGGGAACATAAAACACCGGGGCTTGAGGCGCGGTTGGCAGCGATGCAGAAACTCTGTAATCAGGGGTGGAAGTTGGGTTTGCGTTTTGATCCTGTGCTTTATCATCCAGACTACAGAACACTATATAAAAAATTCTACGAACAAGTCTTTCAAACCATTCCCTTGAAAGCGTTACACTCGGTATCGTTGGGACCGTTTCGCTTGCCAGAGGGTTTCTATCAGAACATGACGCGCTTATATCCCGATGAGGGTCTGCTTGCTGGGCCTCTGCAGAAAACGGGAAAAATGGTATCCTACAAGCAGGACCTAGAGGAAGAGCTTGTGGATTATTGTGAACGCAGCCTTTTGGAATACATCCCCGAGCAAGTCTATTTTCCGTGTAAGCTTGAGGCTAGCTGATCTTTCATGATTAATAAAAGAAATATTCTCATCACAGGCGCTACTGGCGATATCGGTTTTGCCATTGCGAAATTGTTACTTCAAGAAGGTCATACGCTGACATTGCTCGGACGCGATTTTTCCAAATATGAAGGCCTGAGTGGAGACTACATGACTTATGCCATCGATTTTTCCCAACTGGAAAAAATCTCCCACGACTTACCTGTTATTGCGAAGAACAATCAACAGGTGGACGCCTTGATCTGTTGTGCCGGTCGAGGACAATTCGGTGGTCTGGAAGAATTTTCTTATACGCAGATCCGTGAATTGATGGATTTAAACTTTCTTAGCCAAGCGTACGTAGTCAGGGCTTTTTTACCTTATTTGAAAAGGCATAGTCATTCCAATTTGATTATTTTGGGTTCGGAGGCGGCGCTCAATGGTGGCAAGCAAGGTAGTGTGTATTGCGCGAGTAAATTTGCTTTGCGGGGCTTTGCGCAATCGCTAAGACAAGAATGTGCCCGCAGTGGGTTGGCAGTGAGTATGGTTAATCCGGGCATGGTCGATACTGCTTTTTTTAACGAACTGGATTTTCGTCCTGGCGATGCCCCTGAAAATAGCCTAAGTTCCACTGATATTGCTGAGGTAATACGACTTATTCTGGCAATGCGGGCGGGTAGTGTTGTGGAAGAAGTCAATCTTTCCCCCTTAAAAAAAGTAGTAAAACAGCTTTCAAAAACT
>JAOUPJ010000469.1 GCA_029879945.1 Gammaproteobacteria bacterium | reverse complement strand
CCACAAGCCCGCCGCACGCTCCAATTCCTGACGAATCGAAAAGGTATTGTAGTAATTCATATGTTCTCGGGCTGGCAAGGTATCAATGATCATTCGCTGGGGATCGATATCAATATTCCGATATTCCGGGTAACAACTCACTTTTCGAGCGCTCAATGCTTTGCGTATTTCCTCGGCAAAACAGCTACCGATAGTAAAAAACTTTTGGTTTAAGTTGAAACGTCGATTATTTTTGACAGTGAGACATCTTGATTCGTAGAGCACTTCCCATTTCTTGTTAACTCGATCCGAATATTGTGCTTGATTAAAAAACATGATAATGACCTGCTAAGATATTTTTCGTTGATCCAGGATATGTTGTTCGTTGCCAGTTTTACCCGACTGTCCCAATACATTCTCAACCCCAAAACTCCTAGGATTCAGACCACAACCTCTGCAAATTGGGGTCTGGTCTTGAAGAAACCGCTCGATCCACGACAAGATTCCCCGTTGTTGCCAGGCTTGCTCAAAACTCATTTCTCCCAGATTGACATAGCCAAACTGACTGGGATCGAAGGTAGTACAACAAGGAGTCATGTATCCTTGTACCGAGATCGCCGGTCGAAACCAGGGGGCCATACAGTAGTCTCCCTGCACTTGCGCATAATTAGGTAACACCACTCTCAGATCCGGCAGCTCCGTTAATACGGCTTTCATGGAATGTAAAAAGTCTGTCCTGTTTTCAAGGCTCATCAGACCATAGGTATTTCCGAAATCTTGAAACTCCTGCATGTGCACCAGTGGATTCCCCAGAGCATGAAGCTTTCGCAATGTATTGGCGATATCCAAATAATTGGCAGCACTCACAACCATGGACACATGCAAAGGCAAACCGGCAGCAATCAATTCACCTACTCGTCGCTCCAGTTTTTCCGCCTTGGAGCCGGCTCGCATCACGTCCAGTATGTCTTGATCAAAGCTGTCTACAGAAACCCAAAACTCGTCCAAACCTGCCTTCACGGAATCCTTGTAATACTCCACGCTACGGGCCAAGGCATTGGTAGTCATTTTCATGCGCGTAAACTTGCCACTTTGTTTGGCCATGGCAACGATTTCATTGAATTGGGGGTGTAAGGTCGGCTCGCCAATTCCATGCAGGGTGACGAACTCGGTGTGAGGAATATGATCGAGTATACGCTGAAACAGCTCTAGCTCCATATGCATATCGGTCCACATACCCTGACTAATACCTGTAGTTCTCGGGCACCCAGCGCATTTAATATTGCACTGTGTTGTGATTTCGATTGTGAGCTTACCCAGTGAAGGCGGAGCTTGAAACGGGTTCACTCGGATTCCTCCGCTTGATCTCGATAGAAAAATACGCCGGCCTCGTCTTCTTCATAGCGATTGAATCCAAACGCCTGCATTTTGGGAATTACATCTATATGCTTTTGATCCTTTAGATCCAGCTCTAGCATGATTGAGCGCAGGGCTTTATTGGATAAGGTCTCCGAAGCACCTTCAACGATGGCGTGCTCCAAGCCGTCCACGTCCACTTTAATGTGATTTGGGAACACGCCGACCCGTGAAACAAAGGCATCGATACTGGTGGAAACGGCGGCCTGGGGAATGGTCGCATTCCACAACGGATCTTCGTGCGGTCTGGATTCACCGTAGTTATTTAACGATTTTCCTGCCCAGGTAGCGCTGAGATAGAGTGAACCGTAGTCTTCCTTATCAGTGATGGCCAAGGGGTAAGCGAACATACGGTTTTCAAGTTTGTTGGCAAAGATATTCAGGCACATGACATAGTAACTGCCAAAATGGGGCTCAAAGGCGTAGACCGTGCAATCCCTCAGGATAGCGGCCAATAAACCATAGATACCGTTATTTGCACCAATATCAAAAAAGATCTCGCCGGGCTCAAACGACTTGATCCACTCATTTGTTTTGGGTTCCCGATTCGCGATGCTTAAGGCAAAAAAATTACATTTTTCGTTTGGTGTGGCGAAATAGAAGGCCTTATTTTCATAGAGTACCTTGAGATATGGCAATCCCGATTCGTATTCCTTGACCTTCTGCGTGTGCTGTTCCAATGCTGCGTTCATCGTATATTCTGGCCTTGGTTCTATGGATAAAGTGTGGTGATGGAATTCAC
>JAOUPJ010000152.1 GCA_029879945.1 Gammaproteobacteria bacterium | reverse complement strand
GTAGTCGTCCGCTTTACAACCAGACCATCGATCTTAGTATCGCCGGGTTTGGTGGTACACCTGGATGGGTATCGTTGTCTGCCAGTACTGTCACCACTGATATTAATGGACTTGCGACTGTGACACTAACGAGTATTAGCAGCGGAGATCTTCGGTTGACCGCCACAGGGATGGGCGCCTCAGCAAACAAGGACTATGAAATTCAGGCCCAAACCCAAGCCTTTTACATTTCCAATCCGAGCAGTGCTACCACCGCCGTGAATATTGGGGATAATGTCATCATTACAGTCCAGGCTCCTAATCAGACATCCGTTACCTTCAGTACGTCTCTGGGCACGGTAGATAGTGGTGGTGGACCTAGTAACAGTGTAGTAGCAACAGTCGTTGCGAATGTGGCAACGACCACGCTTACATCAAACGCTGGAGGAGTTGCCACCGTCGACGTGCTAGACACCAACGACCCGAACACTCGAGATAGTATATTGATCTCATTCGCTGCACCAGCAGCAAGTGCAGATTCAGTGGAGGTGCAATCGGATCGAAAAGTTGTCTCACTCAGTAACGGTAGCGTGAGTTACAAGGCAAACGTTACCGCAACCGTAGTAAACAGTAACGGATTTCCCGTTCAAAATGCGCCAGTTTGGTTTTCTCTTTCTAACTCTACCGGTGGTGGAGAAACCATTAACCCCTCTTATGTTTTGACTGGAACCGATGGCAAAGCCGGCTCGGTATTCACATCGGGCACACATAGCTCATCACAGGCAGGCGTTTCTGTAACTGCGACCATCGCCAATGCCGCAAATGACACTGTTGAGATCGTTATTGGGGGCACGGCTGGCTCTCTCGCGATCGGTAGTTCCACCAAGATACAGTCAATCAATAACGACACGACCTATAAATTGCCTATGTCTGTACTGGTAGCAGACAGCAATGGAAACCCGATGGCAGGAACAACGGTGAGCCTCAGCTCCTGGCCGGCGGGTTATTACACTGGTTATTGGTACGATATTCTTTCAACCCCAGATTTGGTTGCGATTGATGATGTAAAGTGCATACAAATTCGTACTTCTGGTATACGCACGAACTTAGGGGTAGACGAAGCAACACCCTTAATTATTACAAACGAGGATGCCAATAAAAATCTGATTTTGGATCCTGGTGAAGACGATAATTTGGATGGCACCCTAACGCCTGAGAGTTCGTCTGCTGGCACACTGCCGCAAACGGTGATTACCGATGCAAACGGCGTGGCGTCATTTGATTTGGTTTATTTGAAACAATACGCGGGCTGGGTGCTCGCTCAAATCAGCGCTACGACTATCGTAGTTGGAACAGAGACCACATCGAACCTGGAATTAAAACTGCCTTTTACGGTGAACGACGGCGAGGACTGTGTTCTACCCATTTCTCCCTTCGGTGAGGATGATGAATGGCGGTTCCCCAACACCTAAAAACAAAAAAGCCCGGCGTTTCCACCGGGCTTTCGTATTAGTATTTAAGAGTACTTACCTACCGGCCTTCAACGCCCTTATACGCTCATCCAGAGGCGGATGAGACATAAACATCGCCTTGAAGCCCTGAGCCAGTCCGCCGGAAATTCCAAAGGCAACCAACTGATCGGGTAGATCCGAGGGATGCGCAGAACCTCTTTTCAGACGCTCCAGGGCCGCAATCATCTTTTCCCGACCGGCCAGACTCGCTCCGCCCGCGTCGGCTCGAAATTCACGTTTGCGGCTAAACCACATCACAATCACACTGGCCAGTATTCCCAGAACCAGCTCAGCAATAATGGCGGTAATCCAGAATGCCGGCCCATGTCCACGCTCTGTTTTGAACACCACGCGATCCACCAGATGCCCGATTACCCGAGACAAGAAGATGACAAAGGTATTCACTACCCCCTGAACCAGGGCCAGGGTAATCATATCGCCATTGGCCACATGAGACACTTCATGGGCCAGTACGGCCTCGGCCTCGTCCTGACTCATGGCATTCAATAGACCGGAACTCACCGCTACCAGGGCTTTGTTACGGTTCGCGCCCGTGGCGAAGGCGTTCACTTCCGGGGAATTGTAGATAGCCACTTCGGGCATACCGATGCCCGCACGCTGAGCTTGTCTTGCAACCGTATCGACCAACCATTTCTCAGTGCTATTTTTTGGATTTTCAATCACCTGCGCACCAGTCATACGCTTGGCAGACCATTTGGAAATGAGTAGCGAGAAGAAAGAACCCCCAAACCCAAAGACCGCCGCAAAAAGCAGCACCTGATTCAGATTCAGGTCTACCCCTGATTGATCCAGATAGCCTTCAAAACCGAGCAAACGTAGGGAAATACTCAGAACGAAAACTATCGCCAGGTTAGTTAACACGAAGAGAAAAATTCGTTTCATTTAGACTCCAGCAATCACTTCTTGAACTACCGATATGGTAGTTGGGTAATATAAGGGTAATTCTACAAAGTTCAAGAGTGCCAACTGGTACACAAATTTATATTCTAATGCTTTGAACTGCCCAAACCCCACCAAAGAAAACAGAAAAACAACCGAAATTACATGTGGTTACAGTTTTCTAGCAAATGGTGGATTTATAAAGTTTTCTGCTCAAGAAACGATAAGCTAACTGCAGAACGGATCCCTCCTCCCTCCCTCAATCCGTTCTGGTTTGTTTGCCGGGGCGGTTTCGCCCCGGCAGTTTATTACCCGAAACCAGCCCCCCACAAAATTAAGGTGTACTTCAAAAAATTGGGAAGTATGAGCCGTATACTTATGCTTCTTCGCTCACCTCTATGGACCGACCGACCTTGATATCACGATCTAATTCCAGATCGAAGTAGAACTCGGTCAAACCGGGTTCCGAGCGGGAGTAGTGGATAGCGCTATCGTGAGACTTCAAAATAGACATGGCAATGCTCAAACCCAAGCCAATGCCTTCACTTTCCGTTTTTCCCACCGCATCACTGGTGACAAATTTCTGAAAAATACTCTGGCGAATCGATTCGGGAACACCGGGCCCCGAATCACAAACCGATACTCGTACAAAACCATCCAGTTGCTTGAGTGATAATAGAATGGTGCTATTTTCTGGCGCGTGCTTTATCGCATTACTTAGTAGATTCACCAGGGCCTGTCCCATTCGTTTTCGATCAATGGTAACAAAATAGTTCTGACCCTCCGCTTCCAGTTTCAGGTGGACGGGCTTTTGTTCCGCCCAGGGACTAAGCTCCAGAAGTTGAGCCCTGCAATATTGCACAAGCTCTGTCTTTTCTCGACTTGCACCCAGACCAAAAGACTCCAGCGAACGAAGGCGGTACAGATCTTTTACGAGTTCCAGAAGTTTTTGCGCGTTATTAAAAGAGATCTGTAGCAACTTCTGTCTTTCTGCTTCTGTAACGCCGATAGATGCGCTCATTAACAAGCTCAAGGAGGCATACAAGGCACTGAGGGGGTTGCGTATCTCATGGCTCACTGCAGAAACCACTTCTGACATAGAATCTTTGAGTTGTTCGAATCCGAGTTGCTCAACAATCGCAACCAGCTCTGGTTCAACAAAAAAAGAGCTTATAATTACGGTTTGATTTTTTCTTGGCCCCTTTTCCACACGCAGAGCCAGGCTACGGTAACCATAACACTCTGTGCTCACTTGGGTAATCAGGGTTTCCCTTAGTTGTTCGTGAGATTCTTGCTCCAGTATGCCGTAAAGGCTTTCCAGTCCATCAACACCCTGAATACCGAGCGCTTTCACGGCCTCGTTTTGAAAAACAATCTGCCCCGTTTTTGGCTGCACTAAAAACAGCATGCCCTCGTACCTGGCAAATAGTCTGGGTATGGCGTGACTGAAATCCATCATTTAGCGGAAACTCGTTGTGACAAAAGGAAAGATACAGAGAACTTTCCCAGTATATCGATTCCGCCGGTTAAAGTCGGTTAACTACGCCCAACTAAAGATGTGATAAATTCACCGATAAGCTACTTATTATTGTAAGGATAATTCACGAATAAGTTTTTCATGTAATACGATGTGATGGTTTTCCAGCACAATATAACCGCCCCCAACTAAATCCTTCATTATTCTCGAAACCATTTCTCGTGAGGCACCCACCCGATTGGCTATCTCTTGTTGTGTCAGCTTACGGTTGATTGTGAGTTCTTCTCCTTCTTCCATGGCCAGTTCGTATAGGGTGCGAGAAACACGTGTGTGCACGTCCATCATGGCCAAGCCTTTTGCCTTTTCCGTCAAGGCCTTCACACGATGGGTCAAGTAACGAATCAAAGAAAGCGCAATATTGGGATATTGGCTGAGCACGTCCAGAAAATCCTGTTTTTCTAATACTAAAAACACTGAACGTTCCAAGGTCATCACAGAGGCCGTACGTTGCGAATCCTCAATCAAGGCCAGTTCCCCGAAATGATCTCCGGGATTGAGGATATTGACAATAAGCTCCCTGCCACTACGGTCGCTCAAAAACACCTTGGCCGAGCCTGCTTGAATGATATAAAGTGAGCTAGCCGGGTCTCCCTCGTTCAGGATCACCGAATTTTTTGGGTACACGCGAACTACAGCAGGCTCTAATACTACGGCCTGCTCTTTATCTGACAATCCTTCGAACAAGGAAATCTTGGCTAACATGCGTCCTCCTTAGAATTTCGCCTATATCAACCCTGGAGATATAGAAGCTAAATTAAAACCGATTACTGATTAAATCGAAAAGATTTTTCTTGTTCTTGATCAGAGTTTAGCGCTTCATTTGTCAAACTGTCCAACATTTCTGAAAATTCAACAGTATTTTTATTATAATTGTTGACAGGGTCTAGGTAGGTCAAGTTTTTTATAATGAAATTAAGCATCTATTCAGCATTGATAGGCTTATGCGCCTTGGCATTGTCTTACGCTTTTGACTTTCACCGCTCAATTGATCTGCCTGCCCTATTTCTGACACGGGGAGAAATCAAGGCCAACCCACAGGTTATCATGGTCGCTATGAATCGTGAGTCAGCTGACACACTGGCCATTTCCAGTAATCCAGCGGATTGGCCACGTGCGATGCATGCTAAATTGATCGACAGGCTTAGTGAATATTCCCCTTCTGTAATCGCCCTGGACGTATTTTTTTCTCGCGCCAAAGAAGAACAATCGGATGAACTACTCGCTTCAGCCATTTCAGAAAGCAGCAAAGTCGTACTGATAGGCTATCTGCAACGCGAATTGGGCAACGTCAGTACCCAACAGGTAAGTACCGAGAAGCTGCAATACCCCTACCAAATATTTAATCAAGCCGCTGCCGCAGTAGCACCTTTTCCACTCCCCAAGTCCGGCGCACAGGTGGATCAATATTGGAGCTTTAGAGAAAATGCCGGAGATCTCCCGACTTTTCCTACATCAATTATCACACAACACTTAAAAGAAGAATTTCTGCAACTCGCTCAACAAATTTCTGCCTTAATAGGAAAAACAGAGCCATTAACGAGCAGTGAAATACGAAGAGCTTTACGGACTGACCCTTTATTACTCTCTCGTTTACGCAATGACGCCTCAAAAAACAAGACTCAAACACATTCTTTGCTATCGTTATTTTCCGGAAGTTCGTTCCACTACTTCAATTTCTACGGTGCACCCTACTCAATCAATACCGTCAATTATGCCGATATCATGACGCCATCGGTTAGCTCACAGGAACTTGAAAAGCTGATCAGAAACAAAATTGTAATCGTAGGCTATGCAGCCCAGCAACAACCCGAGCAACGAGACAACTTTTATACGGTATTTACCCGAGATGATGGTTTGGACATTAGTGGGGTTGAACTGGCGGCCACGGCGGTCGCCAACTTTCTCGATAACAACACACCTCAAGAGTTGCCGCTATATGTGAGTGTTTTATTTGCCTTATTGGTCTCGTTGAGTCTTTTCGTTTTGTATAGAAGAAAATCCATCGCGCTGCTTATTCTCGGCAGCGCGGTGCTTATAAGCCTAGTATTGATTAGCAACTACTGGATGTTTTCAACTTACTCCAGTTGGTTTCACGCAGCATCAATAGGATTCATTCAGGTCCCTCTCTCCTTGTTCATGGCGCTGTTTCTTATGCATCAACAGGCACATCGTCTAAAAGGTGAATCGGAAAGACAACTTTCACTGCATATCCCGAAAACCCTTTCAGATCGATATGCCCGCGATAAACTCAACCCCAGCCTGTGGAAAGACCGTGCCTACGGGGTTTGTCTTTATACAGATGCCAAGGCCTTTACCAACCTGGGAGAACAACTGGACTCAGAGCACCTGCACAGCTATCTCAACCAGTATTACACCGCCCTCTTTCCGGCAATTACATCCAGAGATGGCATCATTATGGATATAGCCGGGGACGCCCTGCTCGCCGTATGGCCCTGTGAACAACCGTGCCAGGCAGAGTGCAATTCGGCGATAGAGGCTGCGCTGGAAATGCAGTCCATTCTTGCCAAAAAGGCGAGTGAATCGGACTTACCCTTATTGACCACGCGCATAGGAATACACGCCGGCGAAATCAGCCTAGGCAGCGTTGGAGCCGACACCTTTTACCAGTTCAGGGCCGTTGGCGATAGTATCAACACGGCAAGCCGCATACAGGCCGCCAACAAACGGCTGGGCTCGCTGATCCTCGTCTCAGACACAGTCAGCTCCGTAGTAGAGCGAGACAATACGCGTGAATTAGGCCGCTTTATGTTGCGAGGCAAGTCTTCTGCGATCAATCTGGTGGAAATCCTGTCCCCCAACACTGACTCGCAACTCCTAAGCGAGTTTCAGCACGCATTGGCCTTGTTTCAGCGACAGGACTACCGCTCGGCACAACATCATTTTGAAGCGATTCTTTCGTCATTTCCCGAAGACGGTCCAAGCCGTTTTTATCTAAATCTCACCAAAACCTTCCTGGAAACCCCACAACAAACTAGTGACTACATAGCACTGGATTAATGTAGACAAAACCTTAACCATTGTGGAAAATGTTTCGCCCTGAGAGCAACAAAACTCGATGCGTAAGCTTTTTCAAAAAACTCTATTTCTCTCCTTGCTTGGCGCAAGTATACCTGGTGCCGCCAATGCAGAAGTGTGCGAAGGGTTAGCTGCCGAGTTAGTATCCCACCTGCTTCCTGCCCAGGTCCAACGATCAAAACAACAACAATGGCAAGATCTACAAGCCGACGATGTCTATTGCGTCGGCGACAAAGTACGTGTTGGAGAAAATGGGCAAGCCATTTTTCTTCTTAAAAATCAAACAGTAATACGCGCCCAGCAAAACAGCACTATCACCTTTACCGCAATCAGTGAAGATGAGGATTCACTGATCGAGCTGGTGGAAGGATTCATACACGTGCTGACTCGGGTCAAATCCAGGTTTGAGATTGTGACCCCCTTTGTGAATGCCGCCGTAGACGGCACCGAGTTTACCGTGCAGGTGGACAACCACAAGACACGCGTCAGCGTAATCGAAGGGGATGTGCAACTGAAAAATGACAAGGGGGAGCTGGATCTGCAGCAAGGGCAAACCGGTGTCAGTATCCAGGGCGGGGCGCCCAAACTGGACCTATTGGTACGCCCGGAAGATGCCGTGCAATGGACCCTCTATTACCCGCCATTGCTTGATTATCATGCAAGCAGGTCCGATGAGATGGATTTTAGTCCCTATGGTGCGATCGAGGCGAAGTGGAAATCCAAAATCTCCGCCTCCGTCACTGCAGCCCAAAATGGCGATATCCCCCTGGCGATTCAGTTGATCTCGAAGCTGCATCGCGATTTAAACAATCCGGTGGTTTATGTGTACCGCGCATCCCTGTGGCTAAACTCGGGAAATTTTGACGATGCCCAAAAAGACTTGGACCGCGCACTGCAACTGGATGCCAACTCAGCCCCCGGCCTGGCCCTGGCGGCCATTGTTGCGATAGTGCAAAACAAAAAGGATCAGGCCTTTGATCTGGCGCGCAAGGCCTATAGCAGTCGACCCGATCTGCCTTCCACCGTCTTGGCTCTGTCCTACGTACACCAGGCCAGGGCAAGCATCGGTACGGCACGCTCTCTGTTGGCGGCTGCAGCCCCGGATTTCCGCAACAATGCCCTGATCTGGACCCGTTACGCGGAACTCCTGCTCATGGAGGGAAAACTGGATGAGGCCGAAAAAGCGGCCATCAGGGCCCACGACATGGACTCCCCCCATGGCCGCATCGACACAGTATTGGGCTTTACCCATCTGAGCCGATTACAAATCGCCAAGGCAAAGGCACGTTTTCTTCAAGCCATCCAAAAAGACGGTAAAGACCCCTTGCCAAGATTAGGACTGGCCCTGGTGCTAATACAACAGGGAAATTTGCCCAAGGGTCGGGAGCAATTAGAAATAGCGGTGAGTCTGGACCCGCAGAATTCGCTCTACCGTAGCTATCTGGGTAAAACCTATATTGAGGAAAACAGGGGAGGGCGCGCACTGACCCAATTCCAGTTGGCCAAGGAACGCGACCCCAACGACCCTACGCCCTGGCTTTACCAGGCAATTCTGCTGCAAACAGAAAATCAGCCTGTGCTCGCGTTACGGGAATTACAGAAGGCCATCGAACTCAACAATAATCGCGCTGTTTATCGCTCCCGTCTGTTGCTGGAC
>JAOUPJ010000082.1 GCA_029879945.1 Gammaproteobacteria bacterium | reverse complement strand
GAGCTGTACCTGCAAATTCAAACTCAGCTAATGCTGGCAGCAGACCCTCCTGGCAGCACATTGGCAGTGGTTTCACCTCACTACGCCAATGCGGCCATTTTACTTTTACTGGTTGTTCCACTCATCACTATGCGCCTAATCAGTGAAGAAAGGAAGAATGGCACCTTAAGCCTTCTGTTTTCCGCGCCACTTTCTATCACTGAAATCGTCTTAGGCAAATTTTTCGGCGTTATGAGCTTTCTTATACTTGGCATTTTACTTATTAGTTTCGCTCCACTCTCATTGCTTTTTAGTGGATCACTTGATCTGGGACTCTTTATTTCCAATGTACTTGGCCTTTTTTTGATGATTATGACCTTCTGCTCACTGGGTCTTCTGATATCTTCTTTAACCAAGCAACCATTGGTGGCTGTTATCGCCACCTTTTCTACGCTCATTTTCCTATGGATCATCGACTGGGCAGGAAGAGAAAGTAGCGATTCGACTATGGGTGCCATTTTGCAGTATTTTTCACTAACCCGGCACTATGAAAATTTGTTAAAGGGCGTTTTCAATACCAGCGACATAGTCTATTACCTGAGCCTGAGTTTCAGTTTTCTCGTACTGACCATTTTTTTTCTGGACAATCGAAGACTTCAGGGTTAATACGTGCGCATCAACAAAAAACAAATTCATCATCTACAAACTCAAAGCGTCGTGTTTATTGTGCTGTTTTTTTGCATCATCGCCCTGGTGATGTGGTTCGCTGAAGAAAAACAAGTACAATTTGACTGGACTCAAAATAGCTCGAACACGCCCTCACCGGCAGCGTTAGAGGTATTAAAGCAAGTTTCCAGCCCAATGACCTTTAAGGTCTTTGTATCAGAATCCAACAAACATATACGTACACGTTCAGAGCAACTTATTGGCGCTTTTTCTCGCGTAAATAACAATATCCAAATTGAATTCATAGACCCTATCAAACAACCTGCACTGGCCAAACAATATCAGGTCGACACAGACGGCACCATACTCGCGATGCAAGGAAACCGCATCACGCAGCTAGAAAGCCTCAGCGAACAAGGGCTCGTCAACGCGGTGATACGCGCTTCACGCAGCTTTCAGCACAGCATCGTATTCTTGGAAGGGCATAAAGAGCGCAGTTATCACGGCGAATCAGATCTCGAATATACCTTACTCGTCTCTGAGCTGCGAAAAAAGGGCTTTGATGTGCAATCTGTTAATCTTGCCGCAAGCCAGAAATTGCCCGCTAACACATCGGTGTTGGTGGTCGCGGACCCACGAAATTCGTTGCTGCCGGGGGAAGTCGATTTGATTCTGGATTTTCTGGAACGCGGAGGCAATCTGTTATGGCTAACGGAACCTAACAATGCAGTCAGGTTTGATTTTCTGACAGAAGAATTGGGAGTAGAGTTACTGCCAGGGATTGTGGTTGATCCTAACAGTGAATTTGTTGGTCTATCCGATCCACGCTTTTCTTTGGTCGCCGAATATCCTCAGCATCCTATCACGCAAGGATTTTCCACACTAACTATATTCCCCTCTGCGCAAGCGTTCGAAATCATTGAAAATGAAACATGGGATAGCGAAAGCTTTTTGCAAACATTGGAACGATCATGGGTTGAAACGGAAGACATGAACAGCACACCGAATTTTGACCTGGGCCAAGATATCAGCGGCCCACTAAGTATCGGCTTGAGCTTTTCAAGAGTTCTGGATGAACTAGACCAAGGGTCCCTCGAAGAAGAGGGCAGTAAGGGCGACGAAATTGAAGTTATGAATTTCGAACCGGAACCCACCGACGACCCAAAACAACAACGCGTCGTCATATTGGGAGATAGTGATTTTATTGCAGACGCGTATATTGGACAGGGCGGCAATATGATGCTGGCCAACAATATATTTAGCTGGATGATCGGCGATCAAACTTTTGTTAATATCGCCTCAAGAGTAAAAATCGACGCCAAATTGGACATGAGTGCATTTTACTACAAATTCCATACGTTTATTTTTACACTCCTCTTGCCATTCATATTGACAATTAGTGGTTTTAAAATCTGGGTGAGCAGACGCAATCGCACATGAGCCGGCAATCCAAGCTTAATATTTTCGTTTTTGCTATTTTTGTGCTGATGCTTCTTTTTAGCTACCTGTTTTTTCAGGGCGATCAAAAACCCGATAAGCGAATCTTTTCCTTGGAAAGTCACGATGTCAAATCTATTAAAATTAATTACATCGATTCGCCCAGCAATATACACATAGAGAAATCTACCGGCGGCCTTTGGGAATTTAGAAAGCTGGCGGAATTTAATCCCAGTTCATTTTCGTATATGCGACCGAGCGAATGGAAAATCCAGAACATTCTGCGCATACTTGCTACAGAGTATGAAACTCAGATTCCCAGTTTAAATGTTAACCCAATTGAATTTGGCCTAGTTAACCCCAGAGTCATTTTGGAGCTAAACGAAGTAAGGATTGTCTTTGGTGACGTCAACCCCTTAATTAAAAAACGCTATATTCAAGTTGGAGATACGATCTACATCATTACAGACCGTTACTACAAGCATATAATTGCCGAGCCTCTCCAGTATATCAGTCTTTCTCCACTTGAGGGAAAACAGGGAATTGAAGAAATAGACCTTCCTGATATTACGCTACGCAAATCAAAAAATAATGGAAGCTGGTTAGTCGACTCAATGGTTAAGCTCAGCCCGGATCAAGTCAACACCTTTATCGATGAATGGAAATTTTCTCAGGCGCTTAGCCTAAGCACTACCAGGCCTGCACAAGCCGCCAAATTTTCAGCCAATCTCAGAACGACAGATGGCCAAGCATATCAATTTGATATATTCTTGACTCAAGATATGTTCATATTAGGGGTTAAACAGAGCGGACTGTTTTATCACTATCCCCTTGATGCAGGAAAGCGCTTAGTAAAGCCGGCACTTGAAAATAGAGAATAACACGTCATATCACGATGCCAGAATTACCAGAAGTCGAAACCACCCGAAAAGGAATATCCACTCATCTAATCGGCGCTACGATTTCTGATGTCGTAGTGAGAAATCATACGCTGCGCTACCCCATCACACCCCAGCTTAAATCCAACCTGACGGGACAAGCGTTAACCGAATTATCAAGGCGCGGCAAATACCTGTTATTTAAATTCCCAAATGGCACCCTTATATTGCATTTGGGTATGTCCGGTGTATTAAGGGTATTACCACAGCACACCGCCATAGGTAAACATGATCATATGGACCTGATTTTTGAAAATAAAAAGGTCTTACGTTTTACGGACCCTCGTCGATTCGGCTGTGCAGTTTGGACAACAGAACCACCCGAAAACCACTCCCTACTTGCCAAATTGGGGCACGAGCCACTCAGTAAACACTTTAACTCTGATTATCTTTTTGAAATACTGAAAAAAAGAAAAACAAATATTAAGTCGTTGATAATGGATAGCAAAGTCGTAGTAGGGGTAGGTAATATTTATGCCAGCGAGGCGCTCTACGATGCGCGCATCAACCCGAAAGTCAGCTCCAATCGGATTAGTCGTATACGATGTGAATTGCTGGTAGATTCCATAAAAACTATATTACGTCAGGCTATCAAGCAGGGCGGCACCACAATTAAGGATTTTACTTCTGCAGAGGGAAAGCCCGGATACTTTGCGCAAAATCTGAAAGTGTATGGTCGAGAGAATAAAGAATGTTTTAGCTGTGGAAATACGATCAAACATTTGGTGCAGGCTCAAAGATCAAGCTATTACTGCCCAACTTGCCAACGGTAGATTCTATCTTAATGTAAATTTCGCCTTCTTCCCTTTCTTTAAGCAAAATATTGGATATTTCTTATATCCAGTCTAAAGTTTGCTTAAGAATTCCCAGCTCCACCCGAACTAATAAGCATGAAAGAAGAAGCCATAAATTATCTCAATCGATATGGTGTCTCACTGGAAGACCAAACGCTAGACTTGGCTGCGCTCATTATTTCATCAATTCTGCTCTTCGCCCTACTCGTTCTATTCTTTGTAAAACGTGTAAAATTAAATAAAGACCAGCGGCAATTACATAAAGTGATTAAAAGTGTTTCCAAACACTATATGCGCGATATCTTTATTCCAGACGGCCTGGGTGGATTCAAGCATATAGACTATGTTGTGCTGACACCCGCCGGTATCGCTGTCATTACGGCTCAGGATTTTCCGGGCATCCTTTTTGGCGGCGAGAAAGTTGATCTGTGGACGCAGGTTGTTCAAAGCAAATCTTACAAATTCAATAACCCGTTACCTTACAATAGAGAGTGCGTACAGGCGGTTAAATTGGTTAGTGATTTGCTGCCAGTTATAGGTAGAACCACATTCACTAGCGCGGGCACCTTTCCAAAAGGTATACCCGAGACAGTCTCTCTCACCCACACCCTGAAAGAAGACTTGCTCAACGGTGAGCAACAAAGCATATCTGATGACATGCTGGCAAAGTGGCGTTCCTTCAAGGACGATCTATACGCCATGATAAAACCGATGAATGTATCACTTAGCGCGTCTCGGAATTAAATTCCCAGTCTATAAACGCCCCTTCTACAGGAAAATAGAGACCCAGTTGAACCGGCAAACATTCGAATCCATTGATTAGTCTTGCATAGTTTTCCAACTGCCCCCTGTATTTTTCTTTCTCACTCCGCAAAAATTTCTCCAAATCCAATTCGCCTCGAGCAGCCGTTTTGTAGTCGATAACCCAGCGAACGCCCTGATCAACAAAGGACCTATCCACTACATATTTCCTAATCTCACCCTTGTGATCTACTCCGGATATTTCCCATTCCGCTTTGGAGTCTTTGTGACTGGAAGAAAGTATCCAGCTTGCTTTATCATTTCTTAGCGCGGCTTGAATGCAACTCAAAGCCTGCCTAGTCAACGCAGCCGCTTTACCTTTATCCAAGCACAATTCACGACATTGTTGACTGAAAACCATCTCCAATAAAGCCCCGCTTCTTTCCGACCAATGCACCATCTTCGCTTTTACAATAATCTCCAAGCCTTTATGTACCATGATACCCAAGTAACGTGAATCCTGGTTTTCCGTTGAAAGCAAGCGGTCTTGTATATCGGCGAAGGTCTCTTCTCTACTATATAGAACATAATCGTAAGGAGGCAAACTCTCGCTTGTCAAGCGCAATACATCTGCCTTAAAACTAACTCCCTCTTTTTCGCTGACTGCATCAGTAAACATGTTTTTTATTTCTAGACGAATTTCGGGCTCTAGCGTGGGCTTCAGCAAGTAGAACAGACTACTTTTGTCTACCGATTTTATAGATTTACTACTATCGTCCAGCTCAACCGACGCAGAGAGGTAAAGGCGGATTTTCGCACGTGTTACGGCAACATAGAGTAGACGCGTCAGTTCATAGCCTTGTTTGCGCTTGTCAATGTGCGACAGTAACTCGTAATGCGCGTCTTTTCCGCCTACTGTTTTAATTGGAGCAATCGCAAGACTAGTCCCATCCTGATGAGTAATTTCCTGCCATTGGAGAAGTTTCGATTCATCCCCTCGGGGCCTGCGCTCCAGGCTGGGAAGTATAACGATATCAAACTGCAGCCCTTTCGATTTATGAATCGTCATAATATGCACTTTGCTAGCCTGCGCACTATCGGTATTGGCGTAGAGAGTCCCCAAGGCCGATTCAAAATTTCTAAAATCCTCTATTGTCCCTATCGGCTCATACTGGGAAAGTTTATGGACATATTGCATTAGAATTTCATGATCGTCATTACTGCTATACACAGCGCTTACGGCTAGTACTTCCCAGAGATGCAGTACAATATGATGCAGCTTAGCTCTTCCTCTTAGTTGATAGGCGGAAGAAAAAGCATTTAGGAGTCGTTCAATCCTAAACACCGAATCTGAACTTACCGCTACCTTCCACTTTTCGCTTAGTAATGTCGAAAACGCGATCTGCTTGGACAAAACTTGATACATTGATTCTAACTCTTGAAGATCAATTCCACAGATCGGCGAACGTAGCAAAGAAATCCACGCTACCCGATCCGCTGGATTAATCAATGCCCGAGTTATGGATAGTAGATCTACAATCAGGGGCGTTTCGATCATGGCATCAATATCCAAAGCTGAAAAACTGATGCGCTCATCGCGCAAAATGCGTGTTATATTGTTCAAATGGCTACGAGAACGCGCCAGTATACCTATGCTTTCCACCTCTCCTTTTGCCAATTCTTCCCGTACTATATTAATAATCTCGCGGGCCTCTTTTTCTAAGTCACCTTTATGGTGGAGTTTTAGAATAACCGACTCATTCGCCACAGCAGGCTTGGTCGCGATGGAGGGCGCATAACAAATCGAACCTAAAGCCAAATCGTTTTCTTTTGGAAAAATGGATTCAAAGCGCGCATTGAACCAGTCTATCAAACCCGCCTGCGATCTAAAATTGGCACTCAGCCTAACAGGCAACAGTTCCACGCCACCCATGCCCTGGCTCCACGCCCTCAAGAAGAGCCCCACTTCGGCTTCTCTAAAGCGATAAATAGACTGCATAGGATCGCCGACCAGAAAAAGTGTTTTGCCGTCTCCTTTTTGCCAGTTAGAAACCAACTTCTCAAATAGACTAAACTGATTGATAGAGGTATCTTGAAACTCATCGATCAAAATATGGCGCAGGCTGTAATCCAGCTTTAACGCAAGCTCGGTGTAGGTTTCGGCATCACCCAGCGTGGCGGGGGCAAGCATACCCAATTCATTAAAATCGATTTCGCCATATTTTGAAAAAACGAGCCGAAGATGCGCCGCAGACAACAACAGCACCTCCATTAACGCTTCTAATAAGGTCCATTGTTGATCGCTAAAATTCGTACAAGGCAGGCTTAACACTCGCAGCCACTGATCTTTTAGTAGCTCTTCTTCGCCAAGGCGAGTCAAAAGCTGTTTGTAGTCCTCTTTCAATACCCCTAGATATTTTTTTTCCTCACCACGCACCTCATTGGCTTTCGGCAGACCCATAGTGGCGTTCAGAGTCTTCCTCCACTCGCCAGCGCTGCCCAGCAACATTTTACCGATGACCTGCCATTGCTCTACCGCACTAGCAGCCGCAGGAGGCAGGGAAGAAAGCGCCTCCAATCCGGGAAAATATCCATCGTAAAGGGTCGATTTTTGAATGGAAGCAAGGCGACGAACTATGCCCAGCAGTGGCTCTTTGGTATCTTCGGGAATGCGATCGAACAGTAACGCCAGTTCATTTTCAATACAGAGCGATACGGCAAATTCCACGTCTTCCCTGTCTAGACTTTTACCGTCGCTGCCTGTCACATGCCTGAGCCACTGATCACGTTTTGCCAGCATGGATACGATTAGCGACTCAATTTTTCGAAGATCATTATCTAAATGTGAAAAGAGCAAATCCAGGGAATCGCTCCACGTTTCTCTGGATTCTATTTCTAGAATGGTATTTCTCGCTGCTTGCTGGTATAGAGCGAGAGCGTTTTCAGTAGGTTTACCCACACCACCCAATCCAGAGTCGATAGGAAACTGGCGTACGAGTGAAGAACACAGGGAATCGATAGTCTGAATTCGTAGTCGCGCGGGCGTGGCGAGTAAATTCCAGCCTTTTACCTGATCCCTGTCGACTGCTGCTTGTGCATATTCGTATAACTCTGGATTGTCTAATTTAAAACTGTTATCGGACGCATTCACGCTGGCGAGCGCACTCGTAATCCGCTCTCGCATTTCACCCGCTGCTTTACGGGTGAAGGTAATCGCCAAAACTTCTTCCGGATGTTCAACCAATGCGAGTAATTTTAAAAATCGCCGGGTCAGTAACTCTGTTTTGCCCGAGCCTGCTGGGGCCTGAACGATAAAAGACTGGCTGGCATCTAGGGCTTGTTCACGAAGGTTTAGATCAGAAATCATAGCGCGTCACTGCTTTGTTTTTGTCTTTCAAATAGGCGACACGCTGAAGGCAACTCACACCGTTGACAGGTACCTGGATAGGTGGCTGGCTGAATGTCTACCAATCCATTTTTTATTTCATCCATTAGCTCAGCCAAAGACTGGCCCCAACTCCGTAATTGATCTTCCCATTCACCGGCTTCTTTTTTTGCTTTCAGGCCCTTTATTTTGATGGGACTATCACAGAGGCCTTTAAAACCGATTGCCCCCGTTTTAACCACGCCAAAAGCAACTGCTTTGGCATTTTCAACAGAGCAGGCATAAAGCGGAAGTTGTGGCTCAGGCATTCTGGTCTCCTCCCATTTTGGCGAGACATTACCTGTTTTGTAGTCTATGACCAGTATCGAACCGTCGGCCAGCCTATCTAAACGGTCTATCTTGATGTTGATGGGAATGCCCTGCAACTCTATAGCTCGCGCTTCCTCACAAGCGAGCACCGTAAATTCAGGGCGCGTTTTCTCCAATAACAACCATTCCTTACACAGACGAACAAGGCGTCTTTTTTCCAGATTTCGGTAACGCTCCAAAGAAAGCTTGGTATTGAGCTGCGAAAAACGGGAGAGTACATGCTCGATGATATGCCCCAGTTTTTCATCCAGGTCTTTTTCTTCCATCGTTTGTAAAGTTTCCGAGTTTCGAACTTCCGTCCAAAAGTCCTGAAGAGTCTGATGAACCATATTGCCCTTATCCATGGGCACCAACCCTAGAGCCAATTCCTCATCCGCAGCCACTCCCAAACGATATTTAACAAAGGCCCGAAAAGGACAAGCCGACTGTTCGCGCAAAAAACCACTGCCCCCTCTTACACCGCACTCGGGTTCAGGGATTGGCACAGCCCTCTGTGGAACCGATTCCATTTTCACTTCTGTGTGGACACGCTCAGTGACTAAAGACAAATCGTATACATCAAGGGTTTGATATTGTCGGATCAGTTCACTACTCTCCAGTTGCTGATTACCGTCACTTTGTGGGTAACTAATCAAGACAGATCCCGACTCCTCCAGTAAACGCTGCGTCAGTCTTTTGCTAAACTCATACTCTCTTTCCGTTGAGGAATGTGGCAGCCCCAATGATCTTTGCAAGGTCAGGGGCAATAAGGTATTCGGATTCGGTGAACTAGGCCAGGCCAGATTGTGCATCCCCATAAGCCACAAGTGATCAAAGCTCTGGCCGGCGGCCTCAAGCACTCCCAAGATCTGTACATTGGCCTCGCCCTGCTGTGGCTTGAATAGAGTATCTTCACAAATATCGTTTAAGGCAGACACAGCAACTTCAAAGGGGCATGAATTCCTAATCATTTCATAGCGAGGCAATTGTTCAAGCACATCAAGAAACGTGTTGATAGCCTGATACTCGTCACTACTGAAAACGCGAGAGCCGGGCCATTTCACTTCGAGCAAGATCGTTTTAATCAATTCCTTCCACTCGGCCAGTAATTGGGTTCTACTGCAGCGTTTTTTTAGCGCAATTAACTTGTCTAGCAGACTCACAAAACCGTTTTCACTTACTTTGTCACTCAAATTCAGTTGATCATAGACAGTCTTTATTTTCTGCAGATCTGTCTTCGTTGCGAGATGACGTCGAAAAAGATTCACATATTCCAAGTCACTAATCCAAGCCTTATGGTTGTCTGCAAAATAGGGCGAGGCAGACAATGAAAAAAAGACCTCAGACGAAAACTCCTTCGAGAGCAAGGAAAACAATAAAAAGATATCATTCACAAGAGGTATGCGACTAAGAGACTCGGCACCCGAAAGATTAAAGACCCGCTCACGCGTGTCTATCACAGTCAGTTTTCTATCACTGTCAAATTGCCTGTCAAATTCAGTAAATAGTTTTTCTTTAGTGGATGACAGATTAGTCGACACAATCCCTATTCTGCTATTTGGATTATCTTGATGTATCTGCTTTGCCCATGCGCACGCCTTCTTTATCTCCTCGTCCTCACTTGCCAACGGAATAACGCGAACCTCATCGGCACCCCTTTTCACTTGAACATGTGCGACGTTCACGCCTGAGCGATTCATTTTTTCAATGATTTTGTTCTGGACGGGTGTCAACTCATCAAAGCCCATCAAATATACTTTTGAAGTGATAGATGCAACATCCGTATTATCAAGTAATGATAACAATGAGACCTGCACACTGGCCGAATCAATCACCCCGTTATTGTCACAATAGGATGAAAACTGCTGCGCCCACTCTACAAAACGTAGCCCATCCACCTCTCGGTATTGCTGTATCTGATCCAGACCAATACCCCATTGCCGGACCAGATTCCAGGTATCGGCGGCCAGCTTGCACAAGGGTGCAGAATTCAAGATCGCGACACCAGAATGACTAATCCAGCTATCGACAATTTCTTTCCAAATCCATTTTTCTTCCACCGAAGCGAGTATTCTTGGTCGCCCTTCAGCCAGTTGAAGAAGAGATATCTGATCCCATGTGGCCTGAGCCCAACTTGTCCAGGGTAAAATACGTGGTGTCGGCCAGGATTGTTTGCTATTTTTCAGCTGATACTGACCATATTCACTTTGAATGAAACGGGATAAACGCTGATTCACAGTAAGCACTGTTTCATCATTTTTGTAATGTCGAAAAATATCGTCTAAATCCGTAATCATATGTTTCGCTTTATCGGTCTGTTGCTTGCTTTTGGTTTCGGGGCGACATAAAAGTGTAACAGCTTAAGGTAAAATCGTGGCACAAAAAACCAAGGCGACTGTTCTAATCGTGTTTTTAACATTGGGCTGGTCCCTTACCGGTCACACTGCCGAAACACTGCGGGCAGATCAACTCAAACGACTGGAATCCGGTGAACCTGTGGTGATCCCCATAGATCTGGGTGATAAGCCTGGCCAGGAGTTTGAGATGTACGGGCTCATCCCCGCCACTCCGGAGTACGTCTACAAGTCCATCGTTTGCCTGGAAGACTACCCCAAGTTCATGCCCAATATGGAGGCCATCGACATCCTATCACGGGATGCCAACTCGCTATTGGTCAATTACCATCTCGCGCTACCCATGGGCCAATCAAAAAAGTATCGCCTGAAAATCACCCATTCCAAACAGGGCTCAGAGTATCGTCTTGATTGGGTACAAGTCGCTTGGCCAGAAATCAGCGAGTCAGACTCCATCAAGGACACCCAGGGATACTGGCACCTACGCGCTGATCCCCGATTCCCTGGCAAGACCTTTGTTCACTATCGTGTCTACACCGACCCCGGCTCAATCCCCTTTGGCTTTGGGTGGATTGTAGATGTTTTGACACGCCTCAGCCTACCGGGCGTGCTTGAGTCCACCAGCGCGTGGACCCAGGAGAAAAAGGTAAGTTGCCGCTAGTTTCTGCCCCCCCGACTTCTCAAGAAATTCGCCAAAAAACCGACAAACTCTATACGTTCATGGCAAAGTACGCTGCGAGAACGAGTGAAATAGTTTAATAAATTCAATATATTAAATTACTTTACCTCCTCTCGCGCACGTAGTAGAGAATGCGCACTAAAGGCTTTATCCACATAATTCTAGGTTCCTTCTTACTCGTCTCAATATCTGCTCCGAGCCAGGTCTCTGCGAATGAACGCTTAGACTTGTTCCAGGATAGCAACACGCACAATACGAGCAATCCACTTTCCTGGTGGTTGTTGGGGGCCACGCTAACCGGGGTTGGCGTAGCAACACAATTTGATGAAAGCGTACGTAATAGCGTACAAAACAATAGCAGTCTTCGTAGCGATAAGCTGGCAGCATTGGGGAATCAATGGGCTGAGCTGGGAGGCGCAGTATTTACCTTGGGCATGTGGGGCTTCGGCGAGGCTCAGCACAATACGGCGTGGATGGCCACCAGCACTACCATGTTTCAATCCGCGCTTGTTGCCTCATTGACTTCACGCATGATCAAAATTGGTGGGGGCAGACTGCGACCTTATCAAACGGATTCCAGTGATCAATGGATGTATGGAGGCAGCTCTTTTCCCTCCGGACATACCACACAGGCCTTTGCACTTTCCACCGCCTTTGCCGAAAGTGTACCCAATCCCAGCTTTGCGCGCAGAGGGATTGCCTATTCCTTGGCCTTCGCCACGGCCTATGCACGAATACACGACAATAAACATTGGCTTTCAGACACCATAGCGGGCGGTGTCATCGGTGTGGTCACCGCCATGAGCGTAGTCTATGTCAATGAACGCGGACAGGACTGGACAGTGCTTATTACCCCTGATGATGAACAAAACCTTCAGCTGTCTTTAACCAGCCATTTCTAAGGCCTCATCCCTTAAGAAGCACTCCAGGCTACCGATATTTTTTATGGACTATTTACCGCAAAAAGGGACTTGTGCGATGAAAGACCGTAACGATTGGCAGACTGCTATTACAGCAACAATCCTGCTGTTACTCTTTTCCATATCCACAACCACACCCAGTCTTGCTCAAGGCGTAAGTAAAGACATACTCACACCACCCGAGGAAATGCTCTACAAGGTGGATGATGATGT
>JAOUPJ010000075.1 GCA_029879945.1 Gammaproteobacteria bacterium | reverse complement strand
TCAAAAGCCCACCTGGTTCGGCTGGATGCTGCGCGGCCCCAGCAATCTGAAATCGGTATGGGATCGCACCTTTCGTAAAGACAATCTTGATGCCCTTGCCTCCATCGCCGCAAGCTCAGCTTTGCTCATCGCCTATGATGAAGAGATCCTGCTCGGCTCGCAAAAACTGGCACGAAAAGTCGGCCTGATCTCCGACTCAAAATCGGGTCGTGAAATCAACTATCTGTTCAAAGAACAAGTCAACGGTGTCGATTTGCCTATCTATGTGCCCGCCAATACCAACTCCACGCTTTATTACATAGGGGACGGCTACACCCAGTTGGGCATAGTCAGCTCCATGGTGGGCTATGGTCTTTGGAATAATGACTACCGTGCATTGAGCGCAGCAAGCCAGAACGTAGAGGCCTTGTTTATTACCGGCATCATGATCCAGTTATTTAAACGGACCACCGGACGCGAAGCCCCCTTTCGCCGCACCGAAGAAGGCGGAAAATGGCAATGGTTTCCCAATCAGGAAGACTACAATAAAGATGTACCCAAATATGATGCCTTCCCTTCGGGTCATTTAGCCACCGCCATGGCCGCAACCACCGTGTTTGCGGATAACTACCCCGATCACGCCTACATCAAACCTGTAGGCTACACCCTCATGGGCCTGCTCGCCTTTGGCATGCTCAATAATGGCGTGCATTGGGCTGGCGATTACCCACTTGGGATCGCGATCGGTTACACATCCGCCAAGGTCGTAACCAGCCGCATCAAGAAACGCGGTGTCATCGTTTCTGAACGGACAGACAAGGCCAAGTGGCAGTTTGTGCCCACGATGATTGGCACCGCCCCCGCAATCGGTTATCGTTATACACATTAATATTAAAAAAGGCGCAAGATATGACCGCTCATAAAAATATAGCAGTACTATTGCTAACTTGCCCCGATCAACCGGGACTGGTTTCTCGTATCGCCGATTTTGTCTTTAAAAACGGCGGCAATATACTGGACCTGGACGAGCACGCCGATCCCTACGAAAAAGAGTTTGCCCTAAGGCTGGCCTGGGATTACTCTGATTTCACTATCGAGAAAGAAGACATTGCCAGTGAATTTGCCAAACTCGCACAGACCTTAAAGGCCCAGTGGCGTATTCAATTTAGAGAACCACCACTAAGGCTTGCGGTGTTCGTGTCCCGTTATCAACACTGTCTGCTGGAACTATTGTGGCGTTATAGTCTAAACGAGTTTCCGGCCGAAATTTCCGTAATCATCTCAAATCACAAAGACTCGGAAAAAATCGCCGAGCAATATCAGATTCCATTTTACCACTACCCGATCGATGCCAAAATCAAGGATACACAGGAAAAGAAAGAACTGGAGCTCCTGAAAGACCATCAGATAGACACCATCGTGCTTGCCCGTTACATGCAAATCCTTAGCAAACGGTTTACCGAGGCCTATCCGAATCAGATTATCAATATCCATCACTCTTTCTTACCCGCCTTTGCCGGCGCAGACCCCTACCGCAAGGCACATCAACGCGGCGTAAAAATAATCGGGGCCACCAGCCACTATGTAACTGCCGACCTGGACGAAGGCCCAATCATAGAACAGGACATTACCCGCATCAGCCACAAAGATTCCGTGGAAGACCTGATTCGAAAAGGACGCGACCTGGAAAGACTGGTGTTCGCAAGAGCCATTAGACTACATTGCGAACACCGTGTCTTGGTCAGAGGGAACAAGACGCTGGTGTTTGAGTAGTGCCAGCGCCTTAATTTTTTAACATCGATTCTCTTCTCGATTCATTTTTACGGTAACACTCAGGGAATAATAGGCAGTATTGGTGGTTCAAATTTAACACCGCACAAGATCGTGGCACATGCATTTGTACTACTATTGGCGTTCACAGTCAAAACACAAGAAGCCCCTTGGGCTGCACATGCCCCCAACCACTTCAAAAATGTAGAAGTTGAACCTGTATCCGATGTCGCAATAACCGTCACGGTGGTACCCTTGTTGAGATAGGTACTACAACTTCTTCCGTTCACCGAATTCGCTGAGCACAAAATACCAAGCTTTGTAGCATCCTTTCTTATTACGCCAGCAAGCCCATTCTCTACCGATAACGTCATCTTTACTTTAGTCTCTGCGTTTTTCTCCCCAGACACTGCATTAGCCGTTTCGTTTACGGCCCTAAGCTTGTAGTAATAACGAACACCGCCAGTCAAACCCGTATCCGTGTAGGCATAGCTTGCTTGATTTGCTGCTACCGTTGCAATGGCAGCCGCAGAATCACTTACGGGTGAGGTCGAACGTAAGATCTCATAACTCTGGGCACGCAGAGAGCTGCTCCAGCTCAAGTTGAGAGTGGTACTGCTGTCGGCGGGAACAGATAGCACTAGCACGGGTGTGGCTGGAGGGTCGAGCTTGGTGGCCTGACTCACTTGTGCCGAACTCACGCCTGATCCTACAACCAAGCCGTTTCCATGATTTAATGCCACGACCTTGAAATAGTAAGTCGTGGAGCCACTAAGCCCTGTTACGTTCAAACTGGTGCTCGTCGCATTTAAGCTATCCGAACCAGGAAGCTTATTAACATCGCTTGGAGTAAAGCCGTTATCGATAGACGCATGAACGCGATAGGCAGTAGCGCCACTCGCCAATGGCCAGTTGATTGTCATGCTTGCGTTGGTCACATTTGTAAACGATATTCCACTCGGTTGTGCCGGCGGAGACGACGCCGTTGTAATCGCCCCCAGATATATATAGGGGGACTTACCATGGTTATTTGTCGCACGTAATCGATAGTAATGTATGGTTTCTTTTTCTAGGCCACTATGCCTAAACGACCCAACATCACCGGAGAGTGTAGTTAGATTAGTGTAACCAGCATGATCGGCAGTATTGCTATGATCTATGACGTAGTTGGCTACTACACCTTTTGGCGGACTCACAGGAAGAAACCAACTTAGGTCTATAAAACTCTGAGTAAGGTCTGACATTTTAAAGTCAGTTGGTGTGTCTGGCGCCACGTCTTTAGTGGTCCCGCTCAGCGGAATAAAATCCGCAGAACCCTGATTGTTTTCAGCAAATATTCTATAGAAGTAGGTGGAATTCGCGAGTAAAGAGTTTGCATCTAGATAGGCTGCATTTCCAGAGTGTAGATTCGTGATCGCACTATAGCTTCCTTCAGCTCCTGTTGGGCTGCGTTGAATTAAATAGTTCTTGACTGTAGTAGTTGCATCAGAAACCGGCTCCCAGCTCAACATCATCTTATCGCTGGAAGTAGGCGTTGCCAGCTCACCACTGATCTGCGAGGGAATGCTTTCGGGTATCAGATCGGTTTCAACTCCCGTTTCAGAGGAAAGACCAGACACACTATTGAAGTAGCCTGCACGAACCCAATATTTGTAGTCCACACCGGGGCTTAAGCCTATTTCTGTACTAAATGCATCATTCCAGTTATCGATAAACGAACGGGCATCCGGACCAAGTACAGCGATAGACTTGGGCGTTTCAACCACATTGAGATTCTGACGTACGACAATGAAGCGATCCACATTGGCGCCTGAGTGACTCCATGAAATGGCGACACGATGATCGGATAGTGAAGTAGCGCTTAGGCCACTTGGAATTCCGGGAGTGTCTATGGGAATCGACAATGTTTTTATCTTGTCCGATGTGGATGCATCACCGTTTATTGTTTCGGTTTTATATTTCCTCACCGCGCGAACCTGGTAGAAGTAATCCGTATCGACCGAAGCGGTTTCATCTATATATTCTGTTTTATTGGTACGGACTTGTCCTATTGAACTAAATGAAATCGGATCAGCGATGGATCGCAGGATCTCAAATCTATCCTCATTGTCTGACAAATCGTCCCACGTCACTTTAACTTTGTTCACACCAATGTTTTCGGCTACAACATTTCCAGGCTTATTGGGGAGATCCTTATTTTCCAACGCCGGAACTGTAACCACAACGTTTTCACTGCGTTCTACACCATTCCCCGCACTATTGTAGCTCTTGACGTGATAAACATAGGACTGCTCCGGCTTTACATCGCGATCCACAAATTCCGTTTGATTGGCCATAGTGCGGCCAACCTCCGAAAAATCATTGTCATGCTGAATTGAACGAAAGATCTTGAAGCCGATTTCATCCTTTGACTGATCTTCCCACTTCAGAGCCACACGGTAATGACTAATGGCCTCAGCACTTAGATTGGTCGGGGCTTCTGCTTTTTGCTCGGTAAATAGACTGGCGCTGAAATGATATGTTTGAGTACAAATCTCTGGCCCATCAATCTCCTCTCTAGGTCTTATTTGAACCTTGTAATAACCACCAAAGCTCTCGCCTTCAAGATCAAGTTTGCTCTCTGAAATATTCTGATGAATAAAACTACCTGTTTCGCCGCCAGGATAGTAGGCGCTAAAACGTATCTCACTGCCATCCCGCTTAATCGGCACGATGGCATTTTCGCTATACATCACCAGACCACCGAGGGGACCCTTAGCCATGGTGACAGCCGTTTGTGTAGAAATTTCTAGCGTTGGGTCACAGAAATTGTCATAAATTTTCTTTCCAATCTCACTCAGTTCTGTGTAGACCAAATTGGGATTACGAACCGATTTTATCCCCACTATTCGCCCATGCCACACACCGGTTACATCTTCAATAGGAGTTGTTATATCCGGTTTCTGGCTCACCCCAGGTTGCGATGCATCTTCGGCACCACTGCCACAGGCAGCGAGAATTAAAGATACACAAACAAAATACACAAACCGAGCAAATTTATAGTGAAGCATCATTGCTTTCCCTCAATATTGTTAAATTTGTAGTAGTAATAAAAAACTCAGCTTAATTAAAAAAGCCGAATGAATTTCTGCCCACGTATGAACTCTGAATTTCTTTTGCGTCAAATTAATTAAATTTAAACACATCGCATCTAAATTAGTTAAAGAAAACATTAACATAGCTACTTGTTGATGCCTCAAATTTACAACCGCCCTGAACAATTAGACTATTGTTACAAAAAGAAAAACCATTGCCACTGGCCTCAGCCTCATCCCCGTCAATAACAAGCACCGTAGTAACCCCTATATTTACTAAGGCCCCCAAACTAAAACCAAAAGAACACGAGTTGAAGGTATCCCCAACGGGGACTACACAAGGAAAAGTGAGCCCATCGCCAGCAAGATTCACAGCGTTACCAGGAACTCCTTCTACATACACATCAACAAGCACCTTGGTAGCAATAGAAACCACCTCGGAGAAAGATTCTTGAGTGGAGTTATTCCTTGCCGATACTTTATAAAAATAAGTAGTCCCCTCATTTAATCTTCTATCAGTGAAAAATGTTTCGGTCGATGTGGAACCAATATAACTATTCACATTCTCCGCTGAAGTACCTCGGTAAACACGGTATTGAATTGCGCCCTCTATCGGTTTCCAATCTATAGTAACCGTCTCACTGGTCGCTGAAAGCGTAATCACCGGAGGCAATGTTAGGGTTTGCACAGACCAATTATTTGAATCCACTTGTGCAGTACTGTTTATGGCTCGTAAAAAATAGTAGTAGAGCGTATTCGGTTGGAGCTGGGAATCCGTGAATTCACCAACACTAACGCCTGCATCAACTTCACCAACTAACGCTGGTTCCGTAGCTGCTGTGAAACGATAGATTTCATAGCGCTCAGCGCGTTGATCTATATTCCACCTAAATTTAACCGCATTGGCCGTCGATCCCACAGAATAAACACTAGGTTTTTGTGGCGGCGCAATCAAGGTAGTCTCAGACTGGGGATCAGATTCCACACCAGCCCCAACTCCAACTTCATAACCGTTTCCGTTGTTTACAGCCACTACTTTAAAAAAGTATTCGGTTTTATCTTTCAGAGCACCAACCAGAAAGGTATTAATATTTGCAGCCAGCGGATTCGCACCAGAGATCAACAAATTCGCATCAGGGCTCACCCCACTGGATCGATAAACCCGGTATCCCAGCGCCCCTTCCGAAGGCGCCCAATTCAATCGCATGGAGTTGTAGTTAATATCGCTAAAATTCAAACCCGTGGGCTTCTGCGGGGGCGTTGATGCGGTCTTAACAGGCCCCAAATAAGTGTAGGCCGACTCACCATACGCATTACTGGCCTTTATTCGATAGATATAATTGGTGTCACTTTGCAGACCACTATGACGAACGCTGGAGGCACTCTGATCGAGAGCAGACACTAGGCTGTAGTCATTGGCCTCACCTGAAGTGGAATATTCAACAATATAGTTTTTAACGATCCCGGAACTCAAGGTAGGAGGGGGCAAATCCCAGCTTAGATCAATTGATAAATGCGTGATTATTGTGGAGCGTAATTCGGCCAAGGCTTGCGGGGCTACATCATGGGTGGAAGCGCTCTTCGTAAAACCGGCAACCTTCTTATCCACCACCACGGGAATGATTTGATAGGTGTAACTTGTATTGGGCTGTAGCGCCGGATCAGTATCCAGAAACGCACGAACTCCCGAGGGAAGGACTGCTATCTCTCTCCCACCACCCGCTAAACCTGATTCGGTTCTAATCAAGTCATAGTACAGTATTGAATCTTCGGCATCCTCAGCCTCCTGCCAACTCAGCAACACCGCATTGCTGGCACTTGGCGTTACTTCAAAACCAAGAGGGACTCCCGATGGATCTTCAGGCACAGACGAAGTAGTGGTCTCAACCTCTGAACTGAGCCCACTCACACTATTGAAATAGCCTGCCGCAACAGAATAGACGTATGTCGTTTCAGGGAGCAGAGCAATGACCTTATTCGTGGCGTCATTCCAGTTGTCAGAATAAGAGCGTGCTTCTGGCCCCAATACCGCGATGGGCTGCGCATCACCGGCCTCACCTGCCAGCTTTCGATACACGATAAATCGATCCACATTTGAGCCTGAATGCGACCACTCCAAGGCAACACGAAACGGAGACACAGCCTGCGCATTAATTTGACCAGGTGCAACTGCGTCTGCGCCAGGGACAGGTAATGTCGTAATTAGATCGGACTCGGTCGGAGTATCGGAGCGCACAGGCTGGGGCGAATTGCCCTTAATGCTATACACACGGTACGAATAGCCAGTACTTGCAGAAACAGTCTTATCAACAAACTCGGTTTCACCGGCGGGCACAAGAGCAACTGTGATAAAGGTACCAACACTTTCGTCCGCTCTTTGGATTTCGAAAAAATCCTCGTTATCCGATTTATCCTGCCAGGTGACCAGGACTTGATTTACAGCAATATTTTTCAGAACCATATTGCCAGGAGCTGACGGCGCACCAGTATCGGCTGCTCCCAATTCCACATACTGAGGGGTTCCGAGCGCGCTCTTTCCGGCACTATTGTAACTCACGATCCGATAGGCATAGGCCGTGTTTGCTTGCAGTGTCGCATCAATATAAGTCGTATCATTGGCCGGAACACGGGCCAACAAACTGAAGTTTCCTGTTCCAAAGATCGAGCGATAGATCTCAAAACCCGTCTCATTATCAGACCGGTCTTCCCAGTGCAGTGCGACTCGGTAGGCCGATAACGCTTCCGGGTAAAAGTTGCTGGGTGCTTCTGGGGTATTCGCCGACTTGATACTACCACTTAGGGAGTAGGTCTTGGTACAGATTGCTTTTCCAGAGATTGCATCGGGTGAACGAATCTCTTGCGCAAATTCACCACTAAAGCTTTTTCCTGCTACGGTAAATTCAGCGGACGATATATTCTGGTGGAAGGGGTTAGCATGAGTTCCACCATAAGAATAACCACTAACACGCAATTTACCTTCTCGATAACTGGCAGAGTATAGCGATTTACCCATATAGAACTCATAGACACCAGCAGATTTCATGCGCAATGTCAGCGCATGATCATCAACCGCGGGTACATTTTCACAAGCCACATTACGGGTGTGCTGAGCGGAAGCGGACAAAAGGTCCGACTCTGTCAGATTGGGATTCAAATAGGAATCAAGAGAGACTTGTCTCGCATGCCAGACTCCACTCACATCGGCGATCGGCGCGCTCTTGTTACTGGGTGAGCCTCTTGACGCCTCTTCGACACCACTGCCGCACGACTGCAATAGCAAAATAAATGATAAGAGCCCCGCAAACCGCAACGCTTGCCGTTTAGTCTTCATCGCCACCCTCATGTCCTTATGTTGTATTAGTAATAGGTGATGGACTTGTAAATTATATCAGTTATGTACGCGCTAAGGTATCGCCGAAAAAGCGCAAAAACGGTCACAGCTTGATCAAAAAAGACTCAACTGTTTAGAACAACGCTTTGGTATTCGAAACCTGCGTGTATCCAGTGCGCCACTGCGGGCATTCAAACCCAAGCGTTTACTGGTGAGTTTAAATCGCTTTTCAATTACCGCCGCATAAGCACCTGTGCCACGCATGCGCGACCCAAAGGCAGTGTCGTAATCATTACCACCCCGCGCGTCACGGATAAGATTGATAATACGCTGGGCCTTCAAGGGTTCGTTTAACTCCAACCATTGGTAAAACAGTTCGGCGGTCTCCAAGGGGAGACGCAGCAATACATAGTTCGCTTCATCTGCACCTGCTTCCTTGGCCCCAGTGAGCACCTGTTCCAGTTCTTCATCATTGAAACCGGGAATCACTGGCGCAAACAGCACACTCACCGGAATGCCTGCCTCAGATAACGTCTTCACCAATTGTAAACGGCGCTTGGGAGTCGCGGCTCTAGGCTCCAGTTTGCGACCCACCGAATTATGCAGACTGGTGATAGAAATGGCCACACGCACCAGATTCTCTTTTGCCATACTGGCCAACAACTCCAGATCCCGTTCTATCAATGCAGATTTCGTGATGATTGTTACCGGATGACGAAACTCGGCCAGCAGACCCAATATGCCTCGTGTGATTTCCAGTTTACGCTCCACCGGCTGATAGGCATCGGTGTTGGCACCCAAAGCGACCACCGCCGGTTTGTATCCGGGTTTACGCAACTCTTTCTCCAATAACTCCCGTGCATCATGCTTGGCAACTATTTTGGTTTCAAAATCCAATCCCGGCGAATAACCCAGGTAGGCATGGGTAGGACGCGCAAAGCAATAGCTACAACCATGTTCACAACCCTTATAGGGATTGATGGAGCGATCGAAAGGCACATCGGGAGACTGGTTATAAGTGATAATGGATCTGGAACGGTCGGCAATGATTTCTGTTTTGGGTGGCTCACGCTCTTCCTGAAACCAACCGTCGTCGAATTCTTCCCGTTGTAGAGACTCAAAACGACCCGTGGCATTACTCACGGCACCACGACCCTTATTGATGTGAAGGACGACTGCTTCTTCCTTGAACATGCCCGATACTTTTAATACACCCTGTTTAAAGTGTAGCGAATCAAGAAGATCTTGAGTAGATTTCTCTTAATTTTTTTACAGTTAGCCTGGCCTCGTCTGCCAGCTCCAAGGCCCGTTTCAAGCGCGCAGGCGCAGAGCGGCCCATGCACTTGTGCTGTGGATCACCGTCTATACCTTCCTTGAAGCCTACCATCAAGCGATCACGATCCACTTTCTTGCCCGTGAGCCATTCCTGTATATCCATCACATCGTTGGCCACGTCTTGCGCCAATTGCTGATGATCATTCCACAACTCGTCCACCACACCACCGCATTCCAGGCCGGCGATATTAGTCGTTAGGATATAGACATTCTTGCGCACCAGCTCGTATTCCATATCATCCGCCGAAGGCACTACATGGGCGGGGATATCCAAAGTCGCCAGGGCGTTCACCAATATCGCAGCACCCGGTCCATAGGCCGGACTGGATATGAGCACTTTCGAGTCCATACCCTTTTTCTTTTCAAACCACACCGAAATTACGGTAGGATTTTCCAATTTGTGAGACAACCAATCGCGAGGCAGTAATTCATTTTGCAGCAACGCGACCTTGTTTTGCCAGGCAGCCGGTAGCTTGTCTAGGGAGGGATGCAAGTCCGCTTCGGCTACGGCATTGAGCACTATCGCCGGTTGCGGTATGTGTTCGGCCAAGGCATTGATATCAGTTTGACGTGTGACCGGGTAGACAGGATGCCCCAGCTTCAAAAGCCCTCTGGCAAAAACACTCCCCATTTCTCCCAAACCAATTACGACTGCCGCCTGCTTCACAATGCACCTCGTTTAGATTCCCAGTGAGACACATTGTACCGGATAGAACGGGATATTCCACTGCAGCGTAGACGTGTTAAGCGTATCCCCCTACAACTCGGGTGCAATCTCACCCATGCGCCCGGCACGAAAATCCTCAATCGCCTGATAGATCTCTCGCTGTGTATTCATCACAAAGGGCCCATAGCGAGCAACCGGTTCGTTGAGCGGCGGGCCCGCGAGTAACACAAAGCTGGCTTCTTCACTCGCTTGAGCAGGAACGGACACCCTCACCGCATCCCCCTCACTCAACACGGCCATCTGTGCTTCGGTGACTGCATTTTCCGAGTCCGCAATCGTGAGTTGCCCCGTTAAGATATAGAGAAAGGCGTTGAGCCCGTCGGGAATCGATTGCGTTACCTGCCCACCCGGTTGAATCTTGAAGTGCAGATAGATGATGGGAATGTGGGTATCGATCACAGCGTTCACACCCATGGATTCCCCCGCGATGACCCGCACCCAGACCTTGCCATCGGCACTCGTCGCCGTAGGCAATTTATCAGAAGGGATATCCTGATAACGCGGACGTGTCATTTTTTTCTCTGCGGGGAGATTCACCCAAAGTTGAATACCATTCATCACGCCGCCACTTTTCAAGAAATCTTCCCGTGGCAGTTCGGAATGCACTATTCCTGCACCCGCCGTCATCCATTGCACGTCCCCCGGATTCAGATCACCTTTGTTCCCATGCGAGTCCTTGTGTTGCATGTGTCCCTCTAACATATAGGTGACGGTTTCGAATCCTCGATGGGGATGATCCGGTGCGCCAATGGCCTGATTCGGTGGCCAGTCTACCGGCCCCATATGATCAAACAATAAAAAGGGATCAAAATAATTCATCGTGCGAGTCGGGAAAGGGCGGCGTATGGGAAAGCCGCCTCCCTCCAGGGTCTGCACGGAATCGATCACTTGCTTTAGTTGGCGCTGTTTTTTCAATTAGGCAAACCTCTCTCTATTATGCGGCGCATCATAGTTTAATTCGGGCCCTTTCGGCACGATGCGTGTGGGATTAATGGCTTCATGACTCCAATAATAGTGGCGTTTGATGTGATCCAAATTGAAGGTCTCCTTCACGCCGGGCCATTGATAAAGTTCACGCATATAGTTGGAAAGGTTTTCATAGTCCTTGATGCGCTTTTTGTTGGCTTTGAAGTGGGAGTAATACACAGGATCAAAGCGCAACAAGGTAGTGAGCAAACGCCAATCGGCTTCAGTAATTCGATTCCCTGCCAGATAGCGCTGCCTGGACAAACGCTCTTCGACCTGATCCAAAGCAGTAAAGAGTCGATCATAGGCCTTGTCGTAGGCCTCTTGCGTGGTGGCAAAGCCGCAACGATAGACGCCGTTGTTTACATTTTCGTAGACCAGCTCATTGATCTCGTCTATTTCATTTTTTAATTCGGCTGGATAGTAATCCGTGTTCTCGCCTGTCAACTGATTGAAGGCCGAGTTGAACATGCGAATAATTTCCGAAGACTCATTGCTCACCATGGTCTCATTTTTTTTATCCCAAAGGACGGGCACCGTAACAACACCGGTATAGCGGCTATCGGCCTTGGTGTACACCTGATGCATGAATTCAAAACCGTAATTGTGTTCCACGGTGGCACCGGGAAAATCCGCGAACTTCCATCCGGGCTCGCCCATATCGGGATGCACGACCGACACGCTGATCAAGTCTTCCAATTTTTTAAGCTTTCGAAAAATAAGGGTACGATGAGCCCAGGGGCAGGCCAAAGACACATATAAATGGTAGCGACCCGCTTCAGCCTTAAACCCTCCGTCCCCGCTGGGACCAGGTGAACCATCAGCCGTGATCCAGTGACGAAACACCGAGTCCTTACGCTTGTATTCGCCGTCTTTGGTGGATTGCTTTTTCCAATCCCCTTCCAATTTCCCGTCTACTAAAAGACTCATCGCCTTGGCTCCTTTTATCAAATCTTGCCTTTAGAGCTATTATCGTTCATATTTGTAGAATTAAAAGCGCATTTATTTGACTTTTTTAATCTAATTTTTCGAACATTTCACTATGAAGACCTCTCTAGAACAGTGGATTGCCTTTCAGGCCGTGGTGGATCAGGGCAGCTACGCACAGGCTGCGGCGCATCTGCATAAAAGCCAGTCCACCCTCAGCTACGCCATTACACGCCTGGAAGAACAATTGGGCCTGGAGTTGTTGAAAGTTGAGGGGAGAAAGGCGCAACTCACTCCCATAGGTGAGGTCTTGCTCGCACACTCCAGACACCTGACGGCAGAAGTGCAACAGATTGAGCAACTGGCAAAGAATCTGTCTTCAGGTTGGGAGCACGAAATCCGACTGGTGGCGGATGCGGCTTGTCCTGTTAACTATTTAATGGACGTGCTCAGAATTTTTGCCCGTGATTGCCCACAAAGTAGAATTCGTCTAACCGAAGTGGTGATGAGCGGCGGCGCTGAACTCATCCATGAGGGCAAGGCGGACCTGGCCATCACCGCTTTTGTGCCCAGTGGCCTTTTGGCAGACAAGCTCTTTGATGTGGAATTCATAGCCGTCGCCCACCATGAACACCCACTCAATCAATTTGATAGAGCGCT
>JAOUPJ010000468.1 GCA_029879945.1 Gammaproteobacteria bacterium | reverse complement strand
ACTATGTGTAATATCTCCGCTGCGAAAGTATGCTACATATGTAGAGTTATCACTATCATAGGCGATGCTTGGATACATTCCAGTTGCAGGTAGACTTTCAATGTTCCCTATTCCTCCTTCGGGTTCATTAGATTTTTCCACAACTTCCTTTGACCAGATTCTATCATTTTGACTAAAAAGGTGTATGCTACTGCTGTCTGAATGGTAGGTTACGACGTGAATTCTTTGATTTATATCTAACGCGAGGTCGGTATTTACTCCCCAAACATACCCTTCATCTAACACCTCAGTAGACCATCCATCTGTAGTTTTAGTAAGTAGTTTTAGTTGCAAATTTGGATAGCTGGAAAGCTGATTTAAATAACTTATATATATCGTTCCACTATCATCGACTTCGATCGAAGGATATTTTTCATAGTATCCCTCTGGATCAACTGTTTCAGTTATCCAGTCTCCAGTTTTATTCGTAGCGTAGTTAAGAGAACCGGCTCCTGCGAAAACGAGATGAAGCTTATTGTTAATGTCGACGGTAATTGAGTTATAGTGATAGTTGGTAAAATGGCCTTCACTTTTTTGAATAATTTCTTCAGACCATTGTTCGCCCGTTCCGAAGGTATGTACTACTTCGTTATCATTTGTGGTTACTCCGTCTTCACTACGTCTAGAATATAAGATATGAACTATGTCGTTTGAATCGACGGTCATTGAGACTTCAGGAAGTGTGCTCGAAGAACTTAAAAAACCAACTCGATCTGAAAGGTGTGTGGATTTCCAATTAGAATCAGTTTTCGCAACAGAGTAGAGCTTATTGTCTTTACTCGTTGAAACGAGATGTGCTTTGTTTTTTGAATCAACGGCTATCCACCGGGCCCTAATTTCTGGTGGTAGTGTTTCAATCACCCATGATCCAGATCGATTGGTAGCGTAATAGGTTCTGTCAATATCTTGAGATGCCGAGTCGTCATAAACGATGTGAAAATATCCCTCGGAGTCCATAGTCGCAGCGACATTGCCACCAACTCGTGGGTTGGTATCAACTGTTTCTCGCACCCATTTTTCACCGTCATAGGAACTGTGATACAGGTTGTCCGCACCAAAGAAAACGTGCGGGGTGTTGCTGGCATCGTATAGAAGTGATTGTTGACCTATTCGAAAGTATATCGGGTCATATACAATTTCGGAGTCCCATTCGAGCCCAGGAGCTGCTGACGCGGTGGTTACTAAAAATGAAATTATGAGACAAAAAATTATAGATATTGGAGCTTTAGGAGTTCTGCTAAATAAATCCATTCTAAAAGGGCTCTCTAATATTTGTTATCATGAAAACCACTCGGAGCATCGGGTATGATGATATACTATCCCAGCAATATTTCCAACGGTCGAAGGTTTTTACCTACAGAGTTATCCAATTAGTGGAGTTATTGAGGTGTTTTTGTCAGTCTATTATTCACCCCTAACCCATTGATTTTGACCCCTCAAAAAGGCCATTTTCGGACTCGACCAAACCCCCTAATTCTCTTTATTATTCATATAGTTAAAAGACGCCTCTGAGCAAAATAGGGTTGTGGGGGTCGGAGGTTCACCCTAAAGGGCACAAGACAAATCCTCTCGCCCCGACCAATAATTTCAAAGACTTACCTCCTCTCAGCCAGTCTATTTCGGTCTAATATTTTTGGCTAACTTTTTGAGTTGTCCTTCTAGCAATATGGCACCTAAAAAACACTCATGCTTTTATAAATTATTCCGACTAACTTTTTCCACGCACGCTCGCATATTTGAGAAAATCGCTTCACTCATCGACTCTGGAAAATCTTTGGGTATTTTGGAAGAGACGGCCTCAATCACGGAATCACATTTCTCGACGGCATTGTGAATGATTACTTCCATTTGTTCCGGGGGAAAGTTCACCTTTTTGCACTCATCGAACCAGTGTCGGACTTGAATTTCCTGCCACTTATAGAGCGTGTTTTTTCCATGGAGCGCCATGGCCATTTTCATGCGTTTGGTTTCAATGTCTCGTTTTTCAGCGAGCGGGTAAGCTGATATTACGTCGTAGAGTGGTGTTAGTTCGAATCTCCCACCCTGTTTTAGAAAAAGACTGAAATTCTTGGCATGTCCATCAATTGCCCCGAGCATCCAAAAGAGAAACACA
>JAOUPJ010000467.1 GCA_029879945.1 Gammaproteobacteria bacterium | reverse complement strand
GCTTGTCTATCGCTGGAGTAGGCCAATACGGTAACGCATAGGATGTAACGCTCCAGTCTAAACAGCCAGGCGGTATAGAAGGTCTCCACAAACTCTGTTTGCGAAACGGTTCCCGGCACATTGGCATAGAAGCAGTCTGTGTAGGCCCCTTCATCGGCATATTTTTTTAGAAAAGACTCGTTGGGCAAGTCACCCACTTCAATACGACTCATCTAGGATTGCTTGACTCGCTTCCAGCCTATGAGATAGCTGTCCAGTACCCAATGTTTGCCATTTTCAATGTGTAGTTTGATCTTGCGGGCATAGTCGCCAGGCCAAGTCTCATTGAGAAAATTTTGTTCTGCCACATAGATAAAACCGTCCTTGGCGTCTACCTGTGTCACCACGGCTACATGACCTGTTTTCAGGTATTCATCGCCATAGATAAGGAGATCACCTTTTTGTATTCCGGTTGTGGAACCATTGACAAAGCCTGGAAACGAGCGTTTTGATTGATCGCTGACGTGAGTCACCTCGCTCAGCTTCCAGATGTCGGCAGCGATATCCACATCGCCATAGACCACACCCATGTTTACCAGTAGCCAGCGTCGGGCATATTCCACACACTGCCATTTAATTCCGGTGTAGGTCTTTTGAAAATGATTGGGTTGAAACACCACGCAATTGGCATTGCAGTTTGAGTAGGCTTCAACCTGACTGGGGCTCTTGCCCAACACTAGCCCATAGTTAGACACACACTGGGTCTGGCAGGCCTCGGGGATGGGTTTCTCCGCCCAGCTGTTTTGTGCAAACCCAAAAACAAGAAGCAGAATGATAAGAAATCTATGAGGCACGTCCTGGTCTCCTTTGGTGTTGGGTGACTAGTATAGCGTAGTTGAGTTGGTATCACGCCATATTGCTGGTTAAGTAAGTATTTACTTACGTTTGACTGGTACAGTTCTTGTTGTTCATACTGATGCTAAAACCTGCTGCGTATGTGCGGAGATGGAAATGTCAGACGGGAACAACTCACTCAATATTTTTGATCGCATCCTGCTGCTTAAGCACTCTCAGGTGTTTTCGGATGTTTCGAACGAAAGTCTGCGCAATGTGGCACAGCACCTGTTGGAGGAAACATACAAAAAGGGCGAGCGAGTCTTTGATATCAATGAACATGGCGAATACATGTATTTTATCGCCAAAGGAAAAATTGGAATCTCCATCGACCCGGACCCCAGTGTGGCCAAATTTGTGGCCGAGCTGGACGAAGGCCAGTGTTTTGGTGAAATGGGAATTCTGGACGATACCCCGCGTTCGGCTACGGCACATGTGGTAGAGGAGTCAGTTTTATTGGTGCTGGAAAAGACACGCCTGCTCTCGCTTATCTCTTCGCACCCCGAACTTGCCCTGGGCATGCTGCGTAGTCTCAGCGCCAGATTACGAGAGACCAACCAGAAAATGGTGGATGCCGCCAATATCAGACCTGAGAATTAGTCCAGTTCCAGGCACTAAACATTTTCCCCTAATTACCGCTCTAGAATATAGCGAAAAGTGTCGCTGAGAGGCTGTCACAGCGTATTCCGGAGGATCGAAATGAATGAGATAGTGCAATTCCACAATAGTATAGACGCCTGGATACGACAGTATCTGCTCATGATTGCCATGGCCCAGATCGCCACCCTATTGGTGGTGTTTGGAGATGGGATTAACTCCGTGGTACGGGTGGTGATGAGCCCTTACCCTTTTCTGGTGCGTATGGCGGCCTTTGTTGCCCTGTGTACCTTCGGCTACGGGGCCTTTACCGCCTTAACAACGCCCATTTACGCCAATTTTCTTGCTACGGTACAAAAACCCTTGTTGGTGCCCATTGTTATTGCCTCTTTTATCGTGATTGGAATGCTAACGGAACACGGCTTGCGGTCTCGTCGACGAGTAAGCGCCTGAACGAATAGTCTGAATCAAACAAAAAAAGCAGCCAGGTCAGGCTGCTTTTTTTGTTTGTAGACATTTTTGGATCGTATCGTGGAGGATGTAGCGCTTGGCTGGTTTTAGTAGATAACCAGAAACCCCTTTTGCATTGGCGCGTTTGACCGAATCGATATCTTCGGTTGAAGAAAGAATAATGATGTTTGGGGGTTCTGTTTTACTACTAATACTATCTTGGAAAATCAATG
>JAOUPJ010000151.1 GCA_029879945.1 Gammaproteobacteria bacterium | reverse complement strand
CCATGCCGTGGTCGATAAAAAAACGCCTGCCAATCGTGGCACCGGGGTGTATCTCTATCCCAGTCAGGGTGCGTGCAATCGTGGAGAGCATGCGTGCAGGCCAACGGATACGCCTCACCCATAACCAATGGCTCATGCGATGGGCCTGCACCGCGTGCAGCCCCGGGTAGGTGGTTAACACCTCGAACCAGTTTCGCGCAGCCGGATCGCGCTCAAAGACGCAGGCGATATCTTCTCTCAAATGTCTAAACATAGATTCCTAATTATTTATCAGATTCGTCTACTATAGAGTCCTCGTCGCCATTTCCCAAGTCTTTGCGCGTCTGCCACGCATATTTTCGACCCACAGCGGCAGTCAGAATTCCATGCAGGATGTGTAACTCCGTTTCAGTGGGCTGGGCGCGATTAAACAGGCGCTTAAGTCGACGCAGCAATTTGTGGTAACTGGGGGGCTTGAGGAATCCGATTTCCAGCAGGACTGTTTCCATCCTTTGGTAAAAACCATTCACTTGCTCAGCGGTGGCCGGTGCCTCCTCGACGCGCGTTTCCGTCTCCAGGGACTCGCTCTGAGCCAGTCTCATCATATTTAACTCGTAGGCCAACACCTGCACAGCAGCCCCCAGATTCAGGGACTGGTACTCTGAATTCGTGGGAATATGTATGAGAAAATGACACAGACTGAGTTCTTCATTGCTTAAACCGCTGTCTTCCCGGCCGAAGACGATGGCAATACCCTCCTCGGCAGGAATTTCACCCGCCTTTAGACTCGCCTGCCGGGGATCAAACTGGGGCCATTGCACATTACGTAGGCGGGCGCTGGTACCAAATACCCAGCGACTGTCTCCCAGGGCTTGTTGGAGGGTGTCATAGACCTCCGCCTGGTCCAGCACATCATCGGCACCGGATGCGCGCGCGGTGGCCTTGGCACTGGGGTAGTCTTTAGGGTTAACCAGAACAAGACGAGAAAACCCCATTGTTTTCAATGCTCTGGCTGCAGCTCCTATATTTCCGGAGTCACTGGTTTCAAGCAGAATCCAGCGCACATTATCGAGTGTCATGACCTAAAATACTCTTGGGTTTGCGTGTTGCGGACGATACTTCTAAAATAGCGCGCCTTCGCTTCTTACGACAGTTAAAACCAGGCCACAATCTATGCACCCCTTAGTTAATATAGGCGTACGCGCCGCCCGATCCGCCGGCACCATCATTGTACGCGCATTAAATCAATTGGATAGTTTAAAGGTAACGGAAAAGTCTCAAAACGACTACGTCACCGAGGTAGACAAGCGGGCCGAGGCCGAGATCATCAAGACCATCCACCGCGCCTACCCCAATCACAGCATTATGGCCGAAGAAGGTGGGCTGAAGAAGCGGGAGGACGAGTATGTATGGATTATCGACCCCCTGGACGGCACCACCAATTTCCTGCGTGGCATTCCCCAATTTTCGATTTCCATTGCCGTTCAGCACAAAGGCGAATTGACTGCCGCTGTGATCTACGACCCCTTGAAAGACGAACTCTTTACCGCCGCAAAAGGCTCCGGGGCCCAACTCAATGACCGCCGCATCCGCGTAGGCACTCGCAAAGACCTGCGTGGTGCCTTACTGGGAACCGGCTTTCCCTATCGCGATGACCAGAGTGTGGCCGATTACCTGCCCACGCTGCAGGCCTTGATACCGGGTACGGCTGGCGTGCGTCGCATCGGTTCTGCGGCCCTGGATCTGGCCTATGTGGCCGCAGGTCGCTTCGATGGCTTTTGGGAGTATGGCCTCAATTCCTGGGACATGGCCGCCGGTGTGTTATTGGTTCGTGAAGCCGGTGGCGTCGCCACCGATGCCAAAGGGGGCGATGAACTATTTGAGACAGGTGACGTGATCGCCGGTAATATAGACGTGCATCGAGAGATGTTGTCGCGCATATCCAAATGCCGTTAGAAGATCAAAACCACAACAGGGAAAAATTGAATGAGCCAACAACTGGAAGTCCCACTTTTTCTCGATCCCGCTGAATTAAAAGAACTTTTAGGGCAAGACAAGGTCCGCGTGGTGGACCTCTGTGGCACCGATCGCTACGCCCGAGCCCATATCCCTGGTGCCGTGTCATTGGAATACAGTGCCATAGTAGCCCAGGAGCCTCCAGTCATGGGCTTGCTGCCCAATGAAATCGAGCTGGGGCAAATTGTCGCCTCGCTGGGCATTACCAAGGCCTGCCATGTCATCGCCTATGATTGCGAAGGCGGTGGTCGCGCCTCGCGCTTCCTGTGGACACTGATGGCTTGCGGGCAGCGTAAACTCTCCCTGCTCAATGGCGGCATGTTCGCCTGGGAAGAGGCCGGACTACCCTTGAGTACCGATGTGCCCGAAGTGGATGACGCGACCTATCCCGCACAATATTCCAATATGCGTGTCGTTGCCGATCGGGGATATATTCAGAGTCGACTGACCAATCCCGAGAATCTGTGTATCGTCGATACCCGTTCGACAGGAGAATATGAGGGTAGCGATGTGCGCGCCAAGCACGGCGGCCACATCCCCGGAGCAGTCCATTTTGAGTGGACCGATATGATGGACCGGGAACGTGAAATGAAACTGCTCCCTGAAGACAGGCTCCGCTCCATGCTGGAAGCCAAAGGCATCACACCCGATAAAGAGATAATCGTCTATTGCCATACCCACCACCGTTCAGCCTTCAGTTTCTGGGCGCTGAAAAAATTGGGCTACCAAAAAGTGCGTGGTTATGTTGGTTCCTGGTCTGACTGGGGTAATCAGGACGACACGGCGATTGAGAGTTAACGTTCGAAACACCCCTAGGTAAATTTTGAAAACCCCTCTCCCTGCCTAGAGAGAGGGGTTTTTTTGTTTCCTTAACGCTTTTCCGTTTTCAAGACAGACTGATTAGACAAACGCTCTGTCACCTCGTACCAATCTATTTTTCGAGTCACTATCATTACCATCGATAGCACAGCAAAAAACATCAGGCTTCCCATAAGAAGGGCGTTATCTTCAGAAAGCAGAATGGCGTAGAGCATCATATAAAGCACGCTAAGCATGGCAGAAAAGCCAAGCGCCAGTTTTCGACTCTTCAGAATTGCACCTAGGTAGACAGCAATGATTCCCACATTAGAACTCGCCGCAATCCCATAGGCGGCTATGTATGGCATATGCTCCGAAAGGGAAACCAGTAGCAGGTAAAAAAATGTTAATGACAAACCTACCAAGAGATACTGCATCGGGTGTAAACGAAGGTTTTTCATAATCTCAAATAAGAAAAATGCAATAAACGTGAGGCTGATAAACAGAATGGCATATTTCACTGAGCGTACCGCCTGATGGTAGATATCTACCGAATTAAACAGGGCGACCCCAAAGGTGTTATTCAGGAAGGCAATACAGTTTTCCTCTTCACAGGCCTTAATCAGACGCGGCATATCGCTGGAAAAAGAAGAGAGCTGCCAGGTCGCCTCAAAACTCCCTTCTCCAATGGTGCGCTGAGTGGGCAGGTATCGCCCCACGAAACTGGGATGTGGCCAATTTGATTTAATACTCACAGTGGTCGATTTTCCCACTGCAGCAAATTGAATCTCCTGCATTCCTTTAAGATGGACCCTAAAAGAAAATGGATAGCTTACGATCTTGTCTGTTGCGAGAGCCCCCAAAGGCGCGTGCATGCCTGTACCAAATTGCTCTAGCGCTGAACCAGAAGCAAATACGTAGTCTTTGCCTGCCCAAACGACCGTGGGTTGCTCGCTAATTCCTCGTATATCACTGACAATCATGGAGAGGTAGCTCTCGTGCCAACGCACCTCCTTACCCTTTTCCTTACTGAGCTGCTGAATCTTTGCATTGTTAAAAATCCCCGCTACTTCAAGCGCACTTGAATATACGGGAATGGAATAGAGCCCTCGCTGACGATTTTCGGTGACAACATTGCCATCGATACGAAGTGTCTCAGGTAAAACGAGTAATTGCTTGCTTCGACTATAGCGTCGTTCCTGATAGGCTTTGAGATTCGAATCCCACTCACGTTTTTTGTAATACTCTGTGTAGGGCACAACCAAAACCGGCCCCAACACCTTCTGGCTCCCGGTCCAGCTCTGGGCAATGGCCTGCTGAGCCTCCGATCGATAAGCAGTACGCTCGTCCACCACGCCATGAATCATCTTTAATGGGATCAATAACATCAGCATCAAAAAGAGAATGATGCCGACTTTATAGGTAAATTTTTTATTCATTGGGTCTCTCCTGTATTTGCAACTGAGGAGATCATGGCAGAGCAAGATGTGTATAGTATGTGGATACGATGTGCTTTCTATGTGCCCCCAAAATATTTAATTATGTATTTGTATTTGTTAAATATATTTGCATCAAGACTGCAACAAGGGCAGCTTCAAAGTAAGCTCTACTCCGCCTTCTTGGTGGTTCTGAAGATCGATACTTCCGCGATGAAGCTGCACGACTTCCTTGACCAGACTCAATCCAAGACCCGTGCTTTTAGGTCGCTGACCGGGGCGAGGTAAAGAATAGAAACGTTCAAAGATCCGCGGCAAGGCAAAGTCCGGAATTCCAGGGCCGTGATCTCTGACGATGAGCGTCCAATCACTGCCGTCTTGCGCAGTACGGATGTGGATTTCGCTATGGACCGGACTAAAATCAATCGCATTGTCCAACACATTACTGATTGCCTGCTGGAGGAGAAAGCGCTCCCCTTCGACCTCAATCTCAGCTATTTGCCGCAGGTCAAAGTGCAATTCTTTTTGTTGTAGAACTGGGGTCTTGTCTTCACAAAGCTGCCGAATCAATTCATCAGTACGAATGCTTTCTATTTGATCCAGCCCTTGTCTTTTCTCCAGCGCCGCCAGTTTTAGTAGTTCTTCTACCACTTCTCGAAGCCGCAGGCTTTCATTGGCGATATTGTCAATAAAGCGTTTCCGCGTTTCCAGCGGCATTTCTTCCCGCAGCAACTCTGCAGCCCCTTGTATAGCTGCCAGAGGACTCTTCAGTTCATGTGTTAAGGTATGCAGATAGTTTTCCACATACTCCTTTCCCTCCAAAGCACCGCGCATGTCTTCCATGGCATGGGCGAGTTGCGCCAGCTCCTTTTCACGAAGTGAAGGGGCCTTAACGCGCTTTCCTTCCTGCACAGCCCTGGCATAACGAGTGAGCTTACGAATCGAAAGCGTGAGCCAATAAACAATCAAGGTCACTAATACAAACGAAACCAATAGAAGTATCAACACCTTGGTTTCAATTTTACGGACAGTGCTTATGAAAAATGGCTGCACACTGGTACTTGGCTTACCCACGGAAAGCACACCAATAATCTGTTCCCGGTGTTTTATCGGTGCCGCTACATACATGACGCTTGTTGTGGGGTCGGCAGGATTCGATCGTGTCGTGCGAGCACCATAGCGGCCACGCAATGTTAGGTAAACGTCATTCCATTGCGAGTAATCCTTGCCTAGGTTTTCTCCACTGGAGTCATAGACCACCCTGCCCTTTTCGTCGGTGATATAGACGAGCAGATTTGAGTCGGGTTTGGCCTCATAACCTATTTTGGCATTGATGTGACGCTGTCTGAACTTATTAAAATATTTTGCAAAATCCCCTCTCGCGATGGTGCCGGACAGCAATTCCACTGCGGCTGGCTCAGCCAGCACATTGGCGGTGTCTACCAATACCTCTTCGAGTGACTGACGCATAGCGGGAATGAGTTCTTCGGTCACATTTTTCATAACCAGCCACACTGATATGGCGGTCAGAAAAAAATAGGCCAGCAAAATTCGAAGACTAAGACTCACTCGCCCTACCGCTGATACTATAACCCAGACCCCGATGCGTTTTGATAGGTTCTCCTTCCGGGTTTATCTCTTTTAGTTTTGTGCGCAACGTCTTGATGTGGGTATCCACGGCGCGTTCCAAACTGGTTTCGGGCTCACTCCACACCGCGTCCATAATCTGCTGCCTGGAATAAACACGCTCCGGTTGCTGTAGCAGAAGCTTCAAGATCAATAACTCGTAGCGCGTCAGATTCAGGGTCTGCCCGAAATACGAAATCGTGGCGCGGGCCTCGTCAATTACAAACTCACTCGTACTTTGTGTGGGGGCTTGGGATTGAGTCCTTTTCAAAATTACCTTGACCCTGGCTGCCAACTCCCTTGGGCTAAAGGGTTTACTCATATAATCGTCGGCACCGATTTCTAGGCCCACGATACGATCTATCTCCTCATTGCGTGCAGTGAGGAAAATGATGGGAATCTCGGAGAAACGTCTAATCTGTTTACATAGATCAAAACCATTGCTATCTGGCAGGCCCACGTCCAATATCAACAGGGAATATTGATTCCCTCCCTGCAATGCGGCCAATGCCTCCCGACCCAGGGAATACCGACGCGCCTGGAAACCTTCCGTCTCCAAGGCATAGATCACCGTGTCGGCAATCGCTGATTCATCTTCAATCAACAATATTTTCTGCACTCATACACTCTTTTAATTTCAGCAAGTTGGAAAAAATAACTGGGTTAGCGCGGGTTACCGAAACATGTATTGTAGCTGATTACAAGGATTTGCCGAATTTTCAGCGACAAACCCGTGCGCCATTTCGATTGTGATGGAAGAATGAGGTTTGGTACTCTACCGGGGTTCTAGCACTAGAACGCCGGACTAGCGCAAACACCCACATTTATCAGCCAGGACAATATAAGCGAGTGATTTCCGAAGCAAGCCTAGAGCAACACACCCCCATGATGCGCCAGTATCTGCGCATCAAAGCGGAGCACCCCCACCATATCGTTTTCTACAGGATGGGCGATTTTTACGAGCTTTTCTTCGATGATGCCCGCAAAGTAGCATCACTTCTCGACATCACCCTGACCAAGCGCGGATCTTCCGCCGGACAGCCCATCCCTATGGCGGGCGTGCCTTTTCATGCCGCCGAACCCTATCTGGCCAAGCTGGTGCGGCTGGGCGAAAGTGTGGCGGTGTGCGAACAGATCGGTGATCCAGCCACATCCAAAGGACCCGTCGAGCGCAAGGTCACACGCATCGTGACCCCCGGCACCGTGACCGATGAAATACTCATGGACGAGCGCCGCGATAATCTGATCGCCGCGACCCATGTTCAAGGCCAGCGTTTTGGTTTGGCCTATCTGGACCTGAGCCGAGGCAGCTTCAAACTGGCCGAACTCGCTTCCGTGGAAGACTTGCTCAGCGAATTGGAAAGACTAAAACCCAGCGAGTTGCTGGTGGCAGAGGACTCGCCCCTGCTACAAAACACGTCCATTAAAAAACGACCGGGACTACGCCAACAAGCCACCTGGTTGTTTGAACTGGAGGCCGCCAAAACCGAGCTGGTGAAACAGTTTGCCACCTTCGATCTGAGCGCCTTCGATGTGGCCGACCAGGGTCTGAGCCTGTGCGCCGCCGGCGGACTGCTGCACTATGTGCGCGACACCCAACGCAGTGCCCTGCCCCATATACAGGCCCTGTCGGTAGAGCGCGGAAACGAGGCCATCGTCATCGATCCCATGAGCCGTCGCAACCTGGAAATCGACATCAGCCTGCAAGGGGAAAACAAAAACACCCTGAGCTGGGTGATGGACCGTTGCGCCACCACCATGGGGAGCCGCACACTGCGACGCTGGCTAAATCGCCCCTTGCGCGATCAACAAGCCTTGCGTCTGCGCCATGCCGCCATCGAATGCCTGAGCGAGGAAAGCCGCTATATAGCACCCCATGAACTACTTAGTTCTGTGGGCGATATGGAGCGTATCCTCACACGCGTGGCACTCAAAACGGCGCGTCCTCGCGACCTCATGGTACTCAGGGACTCGCTTGCAGTCCTACCCCAACTCAAGGACTGTATGGCCAGCCTGGACTCACCCCTGCTCCAGGAAACTCACAAAAATATCGATATTAATTATGAAGTTAAAGAACTTCTCACTGCCGCCATTATAGAAAATCCGCCGGTCGTGATACGCGATGGCGGCGTGATCGCCGAGGGCTACAATGCCGAATTGGACGAGTTACGCGCCCTGCGCAGCAATGGCGACCAGTTTCTGCTGGATATGGAAAGACGCGAACGGGAACGCACCGGCATCAACACCCTCAAAGTGGGCTACAACCGGGTGCATGGCTATTACATCGAAATCAGTCGCAGCCATGATATCGAGCTACCCGCCGAATACGTGCGACGTCAGACCCTCAAAGGGGCAGAGCGTTTTATCACGCCTGAACTCAAGCAGTATGAGGACAAAGTCCTCAGTGCAAAAGAGCGCTCCCTAGCCAAGGAAAAGGCCTTATACGATGAGCTATTGGAACTACTCATTCCTCGTCTCCCTTCCCTACAGAAGACGGCCGAAGCCGTTGCCCGATTTGACGTGCTGGTCTGCCTGGCGGAACGGGCTGTGAGTCTGGATTGGTCCCGTCCTCAATTGAAAAGCACACCGGGAGTACACATCGAGAACGGGCGTCACCCCGTGGTGGAGCAGGTTTTGGAAGACCCTTTCGTGGCCAATGACTGCGAACTGAATGACAAGCGCCGTCTACTGGTAATCACCGGGCCGAACATGGGGGGCAAGTCCACCTATATGAGACAAGTGGCACTCATTACGCTATTGGCCTACTGCGGCAGCTTTGTCCCGGCGACGCGTGCCGAGC
>JAOUPJ010000466.1 GCA_029879945.1 Gammaproteobacteria bacterium | reverse complement strand
GATCAGGGCAGATAACAAGGCGCTGAAGCTGACTCTTGCCGCGGGCTACGCCCGCTTGCTGCGAGCAGCTTAGCGCCACGTTAGCTTCATAAAGGAACACTATTGACCATTGTAGATTTAGCTAAAATTGCTTCTGCGATATTTGCGGGCGTTTCTGTTTTAGTAGCAATATTTATATATCGAAAAAACTCAGAGAGAGAATATTTCGCTAATATTAGACGAAAATTCGTTCGATATAGGTCGTTGGTGAGCGAGGCGAATGAAATATTTCAAGAAATAGGATTAGTGGAGGTTGGTGCCAAAATTTCAGAAAAGCTTAGATTACTTTGTCCGAGCGATTATTCTACAAATCAGATTCAAGAATTTTTTTACGATGAAGAAAATGCGGATTTTATACGACAAGCGATTTATTTGGGTCTAGGAGAGTCATCAACTGTTCATAGAGCTAAGAAAATAGCCAGGGAACTAGATCAACTAAATAGTGAACTTGTCGAACCGTTTCCGATAACAAAGGTAACGCTTGGAATATTAACTGCATATTTCACCGCCATGACTGATACTTTGTCTTCTGGGGAGTTGATAGACAATATTTTCGAAACTGTTAGGGAGAAAAAAGAGGAGTATGAGCCACACTCCGAAGATGAGTTATTACATCCGGATTTGGTGTTTAGACAAATGGCTATTTACATTACCTTGTTTCATGTAGATTTTGCGAATGAGCATGGAGAGAAGATGTTATGTCAAGTAGAGCGAATACTGAATATCATAACTCATAATTATGAACTAAAGTCTGATGGCGCTCTGCGAAAACTGAGAAAATTAGAAAAGAAGAAGTTACCAGAATACAAAGAAACAGCAGATACCATTTCGGAAGGTAAAAAAGTATTGTTTGAGTATCTAAAGTTTTATAAATCAGATTTAGACTCAGAAGATTGGGATGATCTTGTAGAATCCAAGACTCTTTTAGAGTCGGCGTTTCCTGTGGATACAGAGGATGCATGAAGCTAACAATTGAATCGAGGCGACCTGCAACCGCGGGCTTTCTTTTGTGCATTAAATCGCTACGCGATTATCGCACAAAAGTCATCCGCGCTTTTGGTCGCCGGCGCCTCATTCAGGCGTTATGTGTTTTATTCACGGGAGATAGATGATGAACCTAAATGAATCGCTAGTTGATGAAATGGTGAGATTAGAATACTCACGAGAGGATGCGGTTGTATTTGTTCGAGCAAAAGGGAAATGTGAATATTGCGGCGTAGACTTGATTCACAACCGGATAGCGTGGGATTCGGTACAATTTGATCATATTATTCCAAAATCTAAAGGTGGAAGTGATAAAACGGATAACCTTGCTTTATCCTGTAAAATCTGTAACAACGCAAAGATGACTTTCTATCCGCAGGGAGTGACACGTGAAGAGCTTTTATTATCGGCGAAGGCACATATATCCGAAAGAAGAGGTCATGCTGATGATTTTTATATGAAGGTTAGTAAAATATTTAACGAGCACGGTTACTCTAGTGAAAATAGCACCTAGACTCTTAGTGAGTTTTACACAAAAATAGTAATTGTAGGGTCAGAACTAAAATGTGTCTTACAAATATTCACCCAAGTAGATAAAAACACGAATATAGTAATGGACAGCATTATCGAAAATATTAAAACAATTAAGGCGGCCTACATCGTGACTACATTGGGTGCGTCATTTCCTTTAATTACGTATCCAATCACATCACTCTCAGCTAACGCGCTACTTATGCAGGTGGCCTTTCTAAAAAACGGTGTGTTTTATGAGCCAACGGTCACAGATTATACCTTGAGTTTGTTTGGTCTGGTTGGAGTTCCATTTGGGATAGTATTGTCTGTATGTATAACAGTATTTATTTGCGGATTGTTGAGAATAGTTTACTTAAAGAAAACACATAACAAATGAATGGAGCTGACAATCAACCGCGGGCTTCCTTTTGTGCAGGCGCGCGCCGCGCGGCGGCGAGCTTAGCACAACGGTCGCTCCGCTGATGGTTGCTTGCAGCTCATTCAGGCGTTATCTGCCCGTTTTGTGGATGTAGTAAAATTATGGGAAGAATTCCGTATCGAGTTTCAAACCGGTTAGAGTGTTAAAATACTACTAGCTTATTAGGGGAAGATCGAAGCACTGA
>JAOUPJ010000465.1 GCA_029879945.1 Gammaproteobacteria bacterium | reverse complement strand
GAGGCAGGGTGGGTACAAAGGGCAAACAACTTATGCAAATTGTGGGTGGCACCTTGCATATGAAGCACCAGATGATAGGGCGAGTAGAGGTCTCGGCAAAACCCGAGTTTCTATGGGAGGACTCCCGTTTGGAGCGAGATTACAACCGACTGGAGGACGAGTACGAACTGATTGAAAGGCAGCACTTTTTAGAGCGGAAATTAGAGGTAATCGGTTCTACCACCAATACAGCCATTGAATTGATGCGCCACCATAGCTCTCTCAGGGTGGAGTGGTATATCACCGTACTCATAATTGTAGAGATAGTGATAACTCTAGTGGAAATATATGTACTCTAGCCTTCCATTTGAATGAAAATGCCTAATCGTGAACTGGCCCGGGCTCGATTACTGTTCAGCCCCGCTCATGTTCCAATAGATGTTCCCCTTGCCACAAATCATCCCAATCTTCACGTTCTCTGATCACTTGATATTGATCGCCAAAAACCATCACTTCGGCCGCCCTTCTGCGGGAATTGTAATTAGAACTCATGGTAAATCCGTAAGCGCCGGCAGAACGCACGGCCAGTAAATCTCCTTCACGAATCCTTAGTTCTCTGTCTTTACCAAGAAAATCTCCCGTTTCACAAATAGGGCCCACTACATCATAGGTTTGGGGACTGGCGTCATTGCCCTCAATCACCGGAATAATATTTTGCCAGGCTGAATACAGTGTAGGCCTGATTAAATCGTTCATGGCAGCATCTACCACAGCAAAATTCTTAATCGAATTTTGTTTGAGATACTCGATCGTAGTAAGAAGTATGCCAGCGTTTGCGGCAATGGCTCGGCCTGGTTCGATATGGATTTCAATATCGCGATTACCCAGGCGTTGGGATATGGCTTCGGAATATTCCCTGGGGCTGGGTGGGACCTCATTTTTATAAGGTACCCCTAGACCACCACCCAAATCCAAATGTGAAAAATTCAATCCTTCTGTAGAAAGTGTGTCGATCAGTTCCAAAACTTTGCTCAGTGCATCTAAAAAGGGAGTCAGGCTTGTGAGCTGCGAGCCTATATGACAAGCGATTCCCTTAACATCCAAGTGTGAAGAATTTGCGGCGTAAAGAAATAGCGTGTGTGCGATATCTGTCTCTATGCCAAATTTGTTTTCTTTTAGGCCGGTAGAAATGTAGGGGTGTGTTTTAGCGTCTACATTGGGATTAACACGAAGCGCGATGGGTGCAGCGATGCCTTTGGACTGGGCAATGGCCTCCAGCCGATAGAGTTCAGACTCCGATTCGACATTTATACACTGAATATTTTGCTCGAGGGCAAAGGATAGTTCCCTATCACTTTTCCCTACGCCTGAGAAGATCACTTTTTGTGGATCTCCCCCTGCTTTAAGGACTCTCCGCAATTCCCCTTCGGAAACAATGTCAAAACCGGAGCCCAGTCTGGCAAGTACATTCAATACTGCCAGATTTGAGTTGGCCTTCACGGCGTAACAGATCTGATGCCTCAAGGATTGAAGGCTTTCATCAAAGGCCTTGTAGTGACGCTCCAGGGTTGCTTTGGAGTAGACGTAGCAGGGCGTACCCACTTCTTGAGCAATTTTGCTTAGAGGGACTCGTTCGCCGTGCAGTTCACTTTCGATGTATTGAAAAAAGTCCATAACTTACTGTTTTTTTGCCTTTTTTTCTAGTTTTGTGATGGGGTCGGGTAGATATAAATCCCCCTTTTTTCCACAAGCCGGGAGCAGTAGCACTATGATGCCTAAGGCTGCTAATATTGAAACGAGTCTGTTTTGCATAGGGCGCGTATTTTATCAAGTTGCCATTGGGAGTGCTATGGAAGATTTACCTGTTGTGATCGAGCCTGAACGGAAGGCGAAGTTTGTGGTGATATGGTTGCACGGCCTCGGCGCCGACGGCCATGATTTTGAACCCGTAGTACCAGAGCTCAAATTCAAACGCAAAAATGAGACTCGATTTGTGTTTCCCCATGCCCCGGTGCAAGCCGTTACCGTTAACGGTGGAATGCGTATGCGGGCATGGTACAATATTATAAAGATTGATTTGGGCGGTCATTTTGATATCGAAGGAATTCGTTGTTCAGTGCGATTATTGGACGAGTTGGTCAATGAGCAAATAGAAAAAGGGATTGAAGTAAGCAATATTGTGTTAGCGGGTTTTTC
>JAOUPJ010000150.1 GCA_029879945.1 Gammaproteobacteria bacterium | reverse complement strand
ATTCATCTGAGGCCCTTCGAATTTCACGATGGTTTTCGTAACGCCGCGCAAGTCACCGTTACCATCGAAAATGAACGCGTCACCAGGTTGATTGACGAAAACACCCAGTCAAAGCTAGAACTCATTTGCTTCGATCCTCTTTTTATTGGTGGAATCTATCCTGATAAAAATGAAGATCGGGTACTGATACGCTACCAGGACACTCCCCGTCTATTGATAGACACCCTGATTGCGGTAGAAGACAAGCAATATTTCTCACATCACGGTGTTGTGCCTCATGCCATCTTGCGGGCACTCGTGGCGAATATCAAAGCAGGCAAACGTGTACAGGGTGGGAGCACGCTCACTCAGCAGCTGATCAAGAATTTTTACTTGAGCAGTGAAAAGTCTCTGTGGAGAAAGGCAAACGAAGCGATTATGTCACTGCTCCTGGAGTGGCACTATCCCAAGGAAGAAATCCTAGAGGCCTATCTCAATGAAATCTATTTGGGACAGGACGGGCGTCGCGCCATACACGGCTTCGGTTTGGCGAGTCGATTCTATTTTGAAAAGCCGCTGGATGAACTCACCGTAGGTGAAACGGCATTTCTAGTGGGAATTGTCAAAGGGCCTTCGCGTTATGATCCCAGGCGTTCGCCTGTTTTGGCCAATGAGAGGCGTAAAATAGTACTGCGCGTCATGTTCGAAGAGGGGATTGTTACAGAGAAGGACTTTAAAAAGGCGATGGTAGAGCCACTAACGGTCACTCGTTACAGACCCAATGGTATCACCCCTTATCCCGCCTTTCTGGACTTGGTAAAGCGTCAGCTAAAGAGTGATTACAAAGAGGAAGACTTGCGCAGTGCAGGCCTGAGAATCTTTACTACCCTGGACCCGGTATATCAACGAGAATCCGAATCCGTGGCGGCAGTGCGGCTTCTTAAATTGGAAATCCTCAATGAGATTCAATTGGACTCCTTGCAAACTGCCATTGTTGTGGCAGATGTACACACCGGTGAAATCGTGTCATTGGTGGGGGATCGAGAGGCACGCTTTCACGGATTTAATCGCGCCTTGGATGCAGCTCGCCCTGTGGGCTCGCTGATCAAGCCGGCGATCTATCTCTCTGCCCTGGACAGGCCAGGTGAGTATCATTTAGGGACGCTTCTGGATGATAGCCCCTTGGATCTATCCAATACCGAATGGAGTGATTGGGAGCCGCAAAACTATGATCGCAAGAATCATGGCAATGTGCCCCTGTTTAGTGCACTGGCCCATTCCTATAACGTCGCATCTGTTCGTCTGGGCATGTCTCTGGGTTTGGAGACGATTATAGAGATGTTGAACAAGTTGGGGGTACGCAAAGAGATTCAGGTCTTGCCATCCTTGCTTCTGGGGGCGGTTGAATTAACGCCCTACGAGGTCTTGCAGCTCTATCAGACCATGGCGAACAATGGGTTTTATACTCCTCTCAGGGCTATCAGGGCAGTGACCGACTCCAAAGGGGAGGTCTTGCAACGCTTCAGCATAGAAGGGGAGCAGGGCGCTACGCCGCAGTCGGCCTACTTGTTAAATCTCGCCCTGCAAAACGTAGTGGAAAATGGCACAGCGCGTGGCTTGCGTGAATTTTTACCTTCTGAGATTAAAGTGGCGGGGAAGACAGGCACTACCGATGAAAAGCGGGATAGCTGGTTTGCCGGCTACACTGACCGACATGTGGGCGTAGTTTGGTTAGGGACAGATGACAACAAGCCCATGGGGCTTAGCGGATCGGCAGGTGCAATGAAGCTTTGGGGAGAGATCATGTCGCGAACCGAACCGGCCTCGTTGGAATCTGATACCCCCGAAGGGATTAATTTCGTGTATATTGATCCGCAAACAGGACAACCTTCTACTAAGAAATGTCGTTCGGCCGTGGAGATACCCGTTATCGCCGGATTTGAGCCCAACGGGGAAACAAGTTGTAGTAAAATGAGTAAATCTAAACAGCGAAGTGCCATCTCTGACATAAAAGATGCAATCAAAAATCTGCTCAATCCTTAGCCTGCTCTTGCTCAACTTCTGCGTTGTCTTGCTTTCTTCCTGTTCAATTCCCGTAAAGGATGCGAGCACGGAAGAACTCACCGAACGCGAGCCCGAAGAAGAGCTGCGCCCGGAAAATCTGGGGGTTTTTAAACGCAATAACGAGGGGAATAGCTCCACTGGCGAGGAAGACGCGACCTCGGTTGTTTCCACGCTGGTACAGGATGCCGAATTCTATGTGCGTCATGGGGAACTGGGTAAGGCCACTGCTACCCTGGAACGGGGTCTGCGCATCAGCCCCAATGATCCCGTCTTGTGGCATCATCTGGCCAGAATCAAATTGATGGAAAAAAATTACAGTCAGGCCGAACAGTTTGCCATGAAGTCCAATCGTCTGCTCAAACACAAAGACTTTGCCTTGCGTGAAAAAAATGATTCCATCATTGATCAGGCAAAGGGACATTAGGCGAATTTGTCCAAGTCCAGGAGTTTGCATACTCACTGAGTAAATAGTGTGCTGGGATTTCCCAGTGACAATCGAATATTTCAGCGAAACCGTTTTTGTTTTTCTTCGAAAAATAATTTACCCCTTTCTTTCTTCTCTCTCAGACCAAGTCAAATCTCCCAAGGTGTGAACTACACCCCAAAAATGCCGATATAGTTGAGGTACTTTATCATCTCAAATTTACCACACAGTGTGCGCAGGAGTTGAGAAATGGTCTTCAGAAATAGAACAAGAATAATTCAGCTTATTGCCTTCTTTCTTTTTGTCGGTTTGCTGGGTTCTATCAGTGCGGCCCTTGCGGTCACGAAAGAAGGAACGCTACTGGTCACGATAAACTTCGTTGGTAACAACTATTTTGTTTCGAACGCCAGACAGATTCCTCAAACCCTTCCTTTGAACGAGGAACAAGCTGCCCTGCAAGACGACTTTATCGTTAAACTTTATAACCCGGCGCAGCAACTCGTGGCACTTAGAAGAATTCGCAATCCGCGTTTATCCCATAGTGCCTTACATAAAGACGATGCTGACGTATCAGGGCAAGCCTTTCATCATCATGCAGAGGCCCTACACGGATCTTTTATGCTTCGTTTACCTACCTCGCTCGAAGTGGTGAGTATTGAAGTAGAGGAACCCATCACGGAAATATCGTCTTCCCGTAAATCTGTGAGCACGAAGTCTCTGCGTACACCCAATATTTTGGATGTATCCAGGTTTTACAAGTAGGAGAGGGTGACATGAAGAACAAAAATATTGTCGAATCACTAATCCTGGCCAAGCTCTTTGTCATTATGTTTTTTGGCGTTTCACTCATTGCCTGTTCCAATGGTGATGACGGCGCTGAGGGAACGAAGACGCAAACGATCATTGAGAACACCGATGAAGGGGGTGGGGACACACCCGTGGATCCGGTTGATCCCGTAGTTCAGTCTGCAACCGCTCCTACAGCAGAGGCGAAGGCATATAACACCACCAAGGGAATGAGTATTAATACGGTTATGGATGGTTCATCACCCACGGGAACACTAACTGCCTTCACAATAGTGAAACAACCGGACAATGGTGTATTAACGGGTATGTTCTCATTCCCGGAATTTCTTATTGCAAGCATCGTCTATGAACCCAATTCAGGCTTCATCGGGGATGACAATTTTACCTACACGGTGACAAACGAACTGGGAGAAGTCTCCCTGCCCGCCACGGTAGCGTTGAAGGTTAACGATGTGGCTCCCACTACCCTATTGCAAGGGCGATCGGATGGGAAAGGCATCGATCTGGTGATTATCGCCGACGCCTTTACAGCCAGTGAGATACCCACCTTCCAGACTAAGGCACAAGAAGTGGTAGATAAGATCTTTTCTTATAACACAACTCTCACCTTGCAGAAAAATTCCTGGAACGTACATCGTATCGATACAGTATCAATCTCATCTAATCTAGAAGAAAATACTGCACTTGAGACCAATTTGGGGTGTGACCAATATTCGGCTACGACGCTGTGCGTCAGTCCAAACACATTACAAAATGCGGTGTCAGCGGTAGTACCGCAATATGAATTCATTATCGTCATCGTCAATGGTCCTTATTACCGAGCAGCCGCTTCCGGGAAATTCATGGCTCTGCCAGTTGGCGGCGACCCAGGAGCCACTGCGGTTCATGAGCTGGGGCATGCCTTTGCCGGGCTTGCAGATGAATATATTGAATTGACTCGATTGGTGAATACCCCAACGGTAGAACCTATCGCGCCCAATATCACGATAAACAACAATCTCTCGACTGTTAAGTGGAAGCACTGGTTGGACGATCCCTTTATTGGATTGTATGAGGGAGGATATTATTTAGAGACTGGCGTGTGGCGTCCTGCCCTGGAGTCCTTCATGAGGGTAGAGAATAGACCTATTCACTCTGTGAGCCAGGAGGCGTGGACTTTGGCTCTATACAAGAGACTAAAGAACGGGAACCAATCTGGGACTTACCACACTAAAACCCCCGTAGGATCACCTATCAATGCCAATGAAACCGATATTTCTCACGCCTTGGGCGATAGCGTGACCTACTCGGTTGAGCTCTCAATAGGCACCACTGCGCAAAAGGTGGATTGGTACGTAGACGATGTGCTTGTTCTGGAAAACTCCTTAAGCTTTAGTCATGGGGCTCTCGAAACGAATAATTACAAAGTCACAGCATCCATATCAGATACAACGAATACGGTTCGCAACGATGTGAACAACTACAGTTCTGGATTGATCAACTGGTTTGTAACCCTTAACTAGGATTGTTAAGGGGCCGCCACAGCCGGGAGAAGTCAGGGAATATTATTTCCGCTTCTCGAGTGACTTGAGTGCCAGTTCAATGGCCTGCACCATTTCCAGGTCCATCTTTTTCTGTTCCTCGGGCGTGGTGAAAAAGACCATATCCACGTCATAGCGTATGTAACGGGGTGGCAGTTTGTTCAAAGCCAAACAGGCAATATCTGCCAGCATATCTTCGTCCGTAATCTGCTTCGATAGAGTCCGTTTCAGGTACTCTACAACCCGTTTTTCGTAGTAATTGTGTATGCTGTCAAAGCCCATTACGCTTACCTGTGGATATGCCCGCGGATAATAGCAGACAGGTTCTAGTGTTGTAACGGTAGGTGTTTGGCAATCTTAAGGCGCGGCGATTCAATCTAATAATCAGTCTTAATACAGTATCCAATCGTTCTATTGGACTGTACTTAGGTCATGGTCTTTACTTTGAATGAACGTCCATTTTCATTAGATTTACTAAAGTTTTCCGGTGCCGAAGCGAAAAACTAGAGGGAAGTTATCATTGATGAAGCTATGAAAAAAATACCCTCCGTAAAATCAGTTATGACCGCGTTTCCATATTGGATAGACGTGGAAGAAGATGTTGAAACTGCTAGAAAATTCATGGATGAGCACCGGGTGCGGCACTTACCGGTCAAGGAGAATGGAAAGCTGGTTGGGGTGATCAGTGAGCGGGACATAAACCGCAAACTGCTAGCCTTGGGTCAATTACAGCAGACTAGGCTGAGAGTGCGGGACGTATGCGTTATGAAGGCCTACGTGGTAGGCATTGACGAGCCACTAGACAATGTTTTGGTCAATATGGCGATGGACCATATCGGTTCGGCGATTATCGTCAAGGGTGAACGATTGGCTGGCATGTTTACGTTATCGGATGCGTGCAGGGCGTTTGCAGACGATCTGCGTGATCGCTTTCGACCACTCAATGGCAATGACGCGGCCTGATTACCGCGTCATTCCATCAAATCGTTAATCTTCTTTTGTTACTGCTGTATCGACAGACTGGGGTTTGCGCTCAGCGGTCTGGCTTGATCCCGAGTCTGAGTTTTGGTCCCGAGCCGAGTTTCCTGAGTGTGAACCATTCCCGCGAGAATTTTGTCTCGAATCTGATCCGCCACCGTTATAACCGTTTCCTTCATTCGTCGGGGCATTGTAGTTGCCACGGTCTTGCGGTTCATTAGATCCGCCTGATTGCTGCTCAAAAACTGGCGTCGTTTCGGTTCTCGGGTCATTTGAAGAGGAGTCCTCCCTGGGACCCCGATTTCGATTGCCACCACGATAAGAGCGACCTCGACGGTTACCGCCGCGGTTGTCATTACGACCACCGCCTGCATTTTGGGTTTCTTCAGTTTGGCGATTCGCCGGTTTACGATTGTCTTGATCCCGGTTACCGTCGGCACCTGCCGCATTGCGTGGACCATTACGGCCTCGACCGCGACGGCCACGATTACCACGATTATTCTGGTTACTACCCCGCGCATTACGTGGATGATTGCGGCCTCGACCACCGCCGGGACGACGATCCTGACCATCGCTGGATTGGGATTCGGTTTTGCTACTGCTGCTACCACCAAACAATGCCGAAAAGAAACGGCTAATGACGCCGGGTTGTTTTTCTTCAACAGGGGGGGGCACAGGTCTCACGGGGGAAACAGACTTCACTGCGGCCTGCTCCGGTTTACTGACAGAGCCTACTTTTTCGACCAGTTTGTCCAGATCGCCTTCTGTTTCGGTTTGCTGTTGGTAACTGGGCTTGACTTCCTCCACCGCAGAATCGCTTTGTCGTACTCGCTGGATATCGTAGTGCGGAGACACCAGATTCTGATTGGGCACGAGTACGATGGAAATGCTATAACGTTTTTCCACGTCACTAATGATGTTGCGTTTTTCGTTCAGCAGATAGGTTGCCACGTCCACGGGTAGATTTGCGATCAGACGACCCGTGTTTTCTTTCATCGCTTCTTCTTCCAGTATTCTTAATACTGAGAGAGAAAGAGACTCCACACTGCGTACCGTGCCTTGGCCGGTGCAACGCGGACAAACGATATTGCTGTGCTCGCCTAGAGACGGGCGCAGTCTTTGACGCGACATCTCAAGCAGGCCAAAGCGAGAAATGCGTCCGATTTGTACTCGGGCACGGTCCACTTCCAGGGCATCTCGTAGGCGATTTTCCACTTCACGTTGGTTGCGTACGGGCGTCATATCGATGAAGTCGATAACAATCAGGCCGCCTATATCACGTAATCGCAGCTGACGGGCAATTTCCTCTGCCGCCTCCAGATTGGTGTTCAGGGCCGTCTCTTCGATATCGCCGCCTTTTGTCGCGCGTGCAGAGTTGATATCGATGGAGATCAGTGCCTCGGTATGATCAATGACCAGGGAACCACCAGACTGGAGTTGTACTTCGCGCTGGAAAGCCGACTCAATCTGGCTTTCGATCTGATACCGGGTGAAAAGTGGTATGGCGTCGTCATATTTTCGGATCTTGGACAGGTTCTGAGGCATCACTTGAGACATGAACTGATGCGCTTGCTGATAGATCTCTTCGCTATCGATGAGGATCTCCGCAATATCTTTGCGCAAATAGTCGCGTATCGCACGGATAATGATGCTGCTTTCCTGATAGATCAGGAAAGGGGCAGTATTTTCCTGGGCTGCCTTCTCAATGGCGTCCCACAACTGAAGAAGGTAATCCAGGTCCCACTGCAGCTCTTCGCCGCTTTTGCCTACGCCTGCAGTGCGAACGATAATGCCCATATTGGGGGGGATATTCAGATTGGCCATGGCCTCACGCACTTCGCTGCGCTCGTCACCCTCTATCCTTCGGGAGACGCCACCGGCGCGAGGATTATTGGGCATCAGTACCAGATATCGTCCAGCCAGACTGATGAAGGTGGTCAGGGCTGCGCCCTTATTACCCCTTTCCTCTTTGTCGACTTGTACCACCACTTCCTGGCCTTCGCGGAGCACATCCTTTATATTCGGACGACCACCGCCTTCGGGCATGGTGACGAAATAGGCGCGGGAAATCTCTTTCAGGGGTAAAAAGCCATGGCGTTCGGAACCATAGTCGACGAAAGCCGCATCCAGGCTGGGCTCAATACGTGTAATCTTGCCTTTGTAGATATTGGACTTTTTCTGTTCCCGGGCCGAGGTTTCGATATCCAGGTCATAAAGTTTCTGACCATCTACCAAAGCAACGCGCAACTCTTCGGGTTGAGTTGCGTTAAACAACATTCTTTTCATTCACTAGCTCTCTAAACTGGTGCTCAGAGACAGTGGATTATCAGAGTGCGCGGTCGATCGACGGCACTCGGGCAGGCCGATTCATTGAAGTGGCTATGTTTCTTCGTCTTTGTATTGAGCGAATGTTCAACGGTTTTGTTGTCACGCTTGAATCTTTCATACCTGCCCAATCCAAACTGGGACTGAGCTATGTTTATCCAAAACTGGCCACTGATCGTTGTGGTCAGTAAAAACCCTTCGCACACTGTGCGAATATTTTGCAGACGGGTAATGTCTGCCTTAAAAAACTTCCCCGCATTACTTCCAGGCCGCATTTTTTTGGATAGTTTTCTATCACCTTGCGGGCGGCCTATCGTGTACCCCGGCGTGTTTTGTCCCTTTTTCAACGCTCTGAGATGGGGCCTATTCTACAAACCGGCTGATCCTGATATGCTCGCCGGCATGAAAAACAAATTGTTACTGTCCTTATCCTATGACTGACGCCACACCTGATTCTGCGGTCCAATTCGAAGAAATTGACTCCGATCTAGATGGACAACGCATAGATAACTTCTTGATTACTCGACTAAAAGGGGTTCCCCGTAGTCGGGTTTACCGGATCTTGAGAACCGGTGAAGTCAGGGTCAACGGTGGGAGGATTAAACCCAGCTACCGTCTCCAGGCAGGAGACACGATGCGTATCCCGCCTATTAGGCAGTC
>JAOUPJ010000149.1 GCA_029879945.1 Gammaproteobacteria bacterium | reverse complement strand
TTTACCGTAAAGATGATTGAAACGCCGCGCCACTTCACGTGTCAGCTCCACATGCACGACCTGATCTTCCCCCACCGGGACCAGCCCCGCCTTGTAGATGAGAATATCCGAACTCTGCAATAGGGGATAACCCAGAAATCCATAGGTGGACAAGTCCTTTTCCTTGAGTTTCTCTTGCTGGTCTTTATACGTGGGGACACGCTCCAGCCAACCCAGAGGGGTGATCATAGACAACAACAAGTGCAGCTCAGCGTGCTCCGGCACGCGAGACTGGATAAAAATGGTCGCCGCATTGGGGTTGACCCCACTGGCCAGCCAATCCACGATCATGTCCCACATGGATTCCTCAATGGAGTAAGGATTCTCATAGTGCGTAGTCAGCGCGTGCCAATCGGCAGCAAAAAAGAAGCACTCATACTCATGCTGCAACTGTATCCAGTTCTTCAACACGCCGTGATAGTGGCCCAGGTGTAATTTTCCAGTCGTCCGCATTCCGGACAATACACGCTGATGATGGCTAGCAACCTTTGCCAAACTTTTCTCCTATTGAGGCAGGCCGGCCATATGATACAGAAAGCTCGTTATTTGGGATACCGGTGAGAGGAGAATTGGCCCCAAATAACCCGATACAAAGAGCCCGATGACTAATATTAAACCAATAGGCTCCAGACGACTGTATTGATAAGCCGCGCGATCAGGTAACAGCCCAGCCAGTACACGGCCCCCGTCCAAAGGCAATATTGGCAATAAATTCAATATCATAAGAAGGATATTCACGAAAACGCCATAGAAGGCCATGGTGTAGAGAAAAAACAGATCACTCGTTCGCGTCAGTGTTTCCACCACCAATAGGGCCACACATAGCCAGGCCAGCGCCATCAGCAGATTGGCAGCAGGACCGGCTAAGGCCACAAAGATCATGTCGCGCTTGGGATTGTGTAGATTTTGCCAGTTTACGGGGACAGGCTTGGCCCAGCCGATGGGTTTGGAACCGAGTAAAACCAGGGTAAAGGGTACCAGTATGGTCCCTATCGGATCGATGTGTTTAATCGGGTTGAGGGTCAAGCGCCCCAAGCTGGCAGCTGTGGCATCCCCCAGGAGCTTGGCAACCCAGCCGTGCGCAACTTCATGAACAGTGATGGCAAATATGAGTGGGACAGCGGCCAGCATCAATTCTTGAAAATGTATATCAGGCACGCAAACTCCTCGTTAGGTACTCCGAGCAAACTCAGCCGTGTTCAAACAGGGAAATATCCCCTTTCCCCTCACGGATGACTTGTGGCTGATCAGTAGTCAGATCGATAATGGTAGTAGGCTCGATACCGCAGTGACCACCGTCGATAATCAAGTCCACCTGCGTGCCCACACTGTTTCGTATCTCAAATGGATTGCCGCTGGCGAACTCATCGCCCGGCAGAATCATGCTGGTACTCATCAGGGGCTCACCCAGGGACTCCAACAGGGCCTGAGCGATATTGTGGCCTGGAAGACGTAAGCCTATGGTCTTACGTTTGGGGTTGAGCAGTCGACGAGGCACTTCGTTCGTCGCCGGCAGGATGAATGTATAGGGCCCCGGGGTCAAATTTCGTATTAGGCGGTAGGCCGGATTATTGACCTTCGCATACACGCTAAGCTCGGATAAGTCCCTGCAAATTAAGGTAAAATTGTGTTGTGCCGAAAGTTTGCGAATGCGCCGGATGCGTTCCACCGCTGCCTTGTCTCCCACATGGCATCCTATCGCGTAACAGGAATCAGTGGGATAGACAATCACCCCGCCACTGCGCACGATAGCCGCGGCCTGGGCGATGAGCCTGGGTTGTGGATTCTCTGGATGTATCTGAAAAAATTGCGTCATACACACCTACCTTGGATGACGGAATCACCTTCCTGGGTATCACTGCCAAGTCTGCCAGATCGGGACGAGATCCGGTTTCAGCGCGAGATTGTACCCTAATTCAGCATAAGAAAAAGCGGGTGTATGAAAATCTGAGCCCACAGACACAAATAATTGATGTTTTCTTGCCAATTCGGCCATGTTGGCGCGCGTTCCAGGATCATGGCTGCTGCACGCCACCTCAATCCCGACACCCCCTGCCGCCTTGAATTCCTCTATCATTTCGTTACGCAATAGATTACTCATCCGATAGCGTCCAGGATGGGCAATGACCGCCTGACCACCCGCCGCGACGATCCAACCGACGGCTTCTTGCAACTCGACCCATTGGGCGCTCACATAGGCCTTGGCCTTGTGTCCCAGCCAATGCTTGAACGCACGCTGCATGTCTGGTGCTTTCCCCCTTTCTACAATAAAGCGCGCGAAGTGGGTGCGCGTAATGGCCTCGGTACCCGCCATCTCACAACAAGCCTGCCAGGCACCCTCCAAACCCAACTTCTCCAGTTTTTCGGCGATGCGTTTCGCCCTCTCGATGCGCTTGACGTGCACAGTGAACAGCCCATCCAGAAGTGTCTTGTTATGGGCCTCTATAGCTAGGCCAACGATATGCAAGGTATGCTGACGCCAACTGACGGATATCTCTACCCCGGGGATCAGTGTCAATTCGGCTTGCTGAGCAGCCAATTGGGCCTCAGCCAGACCCGCCACCGTATCGTGGTCAGTCACAGCCAGCACATCCACCCCCTGCTCTTTCGCCCTTTGGACTAGCTCAGTGGGTGATAATACGCCATCTGATGCCGTCGTATGGGCATGTAAATCATATTTCATAAAGGGGGCTAACCTACTGTTTCTTCATTAAAAGGACTTGTGCGACAGCATAGCGACGTTCGTCTGCCAAAGAGAGAAAACACTGCCCTACATGGAGTGACTCCACCTTCTCTGCGGCCTTCTTGCAATACTCCAGACTAGGCTTTCCCAGCTCATCCTTGACCACCGAAATATGAGTCAAGGAGATGCCGTCCACAAAACCGGTTCCTAGGGCCTTTACGAAGGCCTCTTTGGCGGCAAAGCGTTTGGCCAGAAAGGAGGCCTGGGTCTGGGGTGTCTTAGATTCAAATTGCAGGATTTCCGAGTCAGACAGGATGCGTCGGGCGAAGCGCAAGCCATGTTTATCCAACGATTCCTGGACACGGGGTATCTCGACAATATCCACACCTATACCGTGGATCAATGTGCTCTTGCTCCACGCATCAGGGCCTTCATCTCCCGTACAGCCTCATCCAGCCCCGTAAACACGGCACGCGCGATAATGGCATGACCGATATTCAACTCACGAATTCCGCCTATGGCGGCAATGGGCTCCACATTGTGATAGTGCAATCCATGACCCGCATTTACGTGTAAGCCAACACGGTTTCCGTGTTCCACCGCCAGGAGAATGCGCTCAAACTCCTCTTCCTCAGCGTGCTTGTTATCGGCATCGGCATAGGCACCCGTATGGATTTCGATGACAGGCGCACCGGCCTCTTTGGCGGCGTCTATCTGATTCAAGTCGGCATCGATGAATAAAGAAACCCGCGTTCCCTTGGCTTTGAGACGTGTTGTTGCCAATTGGATGGCATCAAAACACCCACAAACATTCAGCCCCCCTTCGGTTGTCAGTTCTTCCCGACGCTCCGGGACCAGACATACCTCTTCAGGCCTCATTCGCTCGGCAAAGGCCACCATTTCCTCAGTGACCGCCATTTCCAGATTCATACGGGTTTGCAATATTCCCTTGAGCATTTCCACATCCCGCTCCTGAATATGCCTCCGATCCTCTCTCAGATGTAAGGTAATGGCATCTGCCCCGGCCTGTTCGGCTATCATCGCCGCCTGGATGGGATCTGGGTAACGGGTCCCCCTGGCCTGTCTGAGCGTGGCCACATGGTCTATATTCACACCTAACAAAATGGGATTGCTTGAACTCAAGGCTCTAAACCTCCGTGGTCATTTCTGGAATCTCGGTGTTCAGTTTATCATAGACCGACCCGTTTCGAATGAGTGCCCCTAAATTGGATATGATTATTGCATCAATCTGCACATGGCTAAAAACAGACTCCTTTCAGCATTAAATCTATTCAATTGGTTACGAAGCTTTGCCTCCTTCCTGGGAAGACGCTGGAGCAACTTCAGCTTTGGCTTTCCCCGCGCGGCTAAAGCGGTAAAATTGGCCTGGCGGCTATTTATTGTGGTTTTCCTCATAGATATTGGGTACCTCATGGGCATCTGGCCGGATTGGAAGTGGTACAGCCATGGTACCGTCCCCAAGTCCCAGTTTATTCTGGCCTATGAACGCGAAGCCAGTCAGAATCCCACCCTCCCCAGGCTACGCTGGCAACCCGTGGAATTGAGAGATATCCCAAGTGCCATGATTCGCTCGGTCATTGCCGCCGAGGACTCACGCTTTTTTCAGCATGAAGGGATTGACGTGGATGCGCTTAAAAATGCGATGGAATATAACTGGGAACGAAAAAGTTTTATTTATGGCGCCAGCACAATCTCACAACAGACGACAAAAAATCTTTTTCTCAGCCCTTCACGCGACCCCTTTCGCAAATGGCATGAGTTTGCACTCACTTTTGCCATGGAACAAAACATTTCAAAAAGGCGAATTCTGGAACTGTATTTAAACGTGGCCGAATTTGGGCGCGGAATTTACGGGATTGATGCTGCCGCAAAGTTCTATTGGGGGATATCTGCGGATGAAATGAGCGACAATCAAGCGCTGGAACTGGCTGCGACGCTTCCTGCACCGACGAAACACAACCCCAAAACGCGAACCAACTTCTTTTTGAAAAAGAAACAAAAAATCAGACGAAATTTAGGTCGATAACGCTTTCCGGAAAATCACTATTCATTTTTATTCCAATTCGCGGTATTCTTAAGCGATCTACCTCGAATATACCTAGTACGCCGTTCCTGGTAGTGCTTAAGAAACAAACCTAATAATTAAAAACAATAAATGTGAGGAAAAGCAGTGAAAGTCACTACTCGATTCGGCACGGAAAGCAAAAACGCACGGGGTAATTATCCCTTTCGGGCCTTTATCTTTGGATATTTCAATCCCCAGGCGAAATCAACAAAACGAATTGGTGTCTCACTTTCCGATAATGATGATATTACTACCGACATGGACGTGTGCTTTAACATTCCACTGCGAATCGACGGCAGTGAGTACCACACTCATATTAGGATAAATTCACTAAAAGACTTTCAACCAAAATCTTTGTTGAACCAAATTCCCTCACTTCAACCCTATTTGGAGTTTCGAGATATCCTACGCAAAGCCGCCAAAGGAAACATAGATCAGACTACGCTCAACTCCGCCATCGAATCCTTCTCGCAATTTAGTGAAATGCAAACCGTACTGGAGACGCTACATAGCATTAAAGACGAAGCACCCTTGCCTGTTATCAGCAACCCCGAACATACAAACATGGGAAACCTGGAAGACTTGGTAGATCTAGATGGCAGCACACAGGTTCAATCCACCATCCCCAACTCCAGCGTGGATTCATTGCTATCAAACTTACTTGGGCGCTCAAAAGTTCACACTGTAGGAAAGCGTGAAGTAGCCAACGCGCTTTCGCTGCTAGATGGCCATATCAGCACCGTGCTAGATCAAGTGATCCACCACACTGATTTTCAGCAAGCCGAACGTACATGGCGCGGACTCGGTCTAATATTGTCCCAGCTCAAAGGGATAGAGACGGACTTTAGTCTGGATATTGTAAATATAGACACAAACCACCCCATCTCAGATCAAGTTAGTAAACATCTGGAGCAGTTGAGTACAGAGCAACTTCCTGGCGTAGTGGTAATTGATCATCTGTTTTTGTCCTCAGACAATGACCAATCAGAGCTCGACACCCTGGCAAATCTGGGTGAAATCTATCAGATTCCCATCGTAACTAATCTAGACTTTCACTTCCTGCCCATAAAACAAGCTACGGACGCGCAAAACAGAGACTCACTGGAAACCCTACTGTCAGCGAATAGCTTTGACAAATGGCGATCGTTACGTAATAAATCCAGATCGAATTGGCTTTCCGTATTTGTGAATCGCGTACTTTTGCGTGAACCATATCATGTCGAACAGAATAGTGACCCTAGTAATTATCATGAAAAGATCAGCACTGCTGAAGACCTTTGCTGGGGTAATCCCGTTTGGATCTTCTGTACCTTGATGGTTAAAAGCCTCAAAAAAAGTTTTTGGCCTACGGAGATTTTGTATAACAACAACAATTCTATTGAAGGTTTGACTCTGCGTAGTTTTGAACCCCCTATTCTTCCCGATATGGAAATACCTACCGAAATTTTCATCGATAATGATCTGGCCGAGGCTTTTTTGGATCTGGGCATGACCCCTATCCTCTGCCGCCCAAATCGAGATAGTTGTTTTATAGCTCGCGCTCCAATGACGCATAATTTCAAACGAAATGGTTCTAGCCGATTTAGGGACAGCACCAGTGAATGCCTGCCTTTGAGAATGTTGAGTTCATTTCTCGTGCATCTCTTAGCCAGTCAAAAGCATCGGCTTTTTCAGGGAACTGACCTCTCCACAATTAAAGAAAATATTGAAGACTTTCTATTTGAAAGAATAACCACATCTGGGGCCACCGCTAAGGCGGATGTACAATTCAATGTAAACCCAGAAGATGGCAGAGAGGTGTTTGCGAATATTACATTTCACATGGGAAAAACAGTATTAAATGGCGTGGAGTTCGAATTTCAACTGCCCGTTTGAGAATGTTAACTAAGCAGCAGCCCGTGAAATAATCTGTTCTGCCATATCTGCTGTGACGGGTTTTGAATATAAAAAGCCCTGGCCTATCAGGCAGCTCATGGATTTCAGAAGCTCCGCCTGCCCCTCTTCCTCTATCCCTTCCGCCACCACATGAAACTTGAGCTTGTAAGCCAATAGGAGAATCGTGCTTACCAATTCTTGCGTAGTCGTATCGGACAACATCTTTGAGACAAAGGATCGGTCTATTTTCAATCCATCGAATGGAAAACGATGCAGATAACTCAGTGAGGAAAATCCCGTCCCAAAATCATCAATGTAAATATTGAAGCCGAGATCTTTTAATTCGCGGAATTTCTTAGTAGCCATATCGTCATTTTTCATGATTACACTCTCGGTTATCTCTAGTCCGATGGCTTCTGGCGGTAATTGGCTCCTTTGCAGACTGTATTCCAGTCGGTTAACGAAATTTTCATCCAGAAACTGTCTGGGCGATACGTTCACATTAACCGGTAATAGTGGTTGGTGCGGGAATTTTTCCTGCCAAGACCTGGAAAACTTCATGGCCGTATCAATGACCCAACTTCCAATCGGAACAATTAGCCCGCTCTCTTCGGCGATAGGAATAAAGTCCAACGGCGATATCATTCCCCTGCTACTGTGATTCCATCGTAACAGCGCTTCAAAACCATATAGATTTCCCGTTTGAAGCTGTATCATGGGTTGAAAATACAACTCCAATTCTTCGTTCTCTATGGCTTTTCGTAAATCATTTTCCAATTGGAGTTGATCAATGGCGCGGTTGTGCATCGCTTCATCAAAAATGGCGAAATGCATGGTGGATCTTTTTGCAGTGTTGAGCGCGATATCCACATCCCTGAACATGGCATCGGCAGTCTTATATCTGTCATCACAAACCACTACGCCCACACTGCTATCGATAACAATCTCTTGCTCATTGAGAAAATAGGGTTTTCGAATTGCTTCCTGCAAACGCCCGACGGTGTTAACCACATTGCTGGGCTTATCGGTTTGTGTAAGCATAAAAATGAAATCGTCACCCCCGAGATGTCCGATCACATCCTCGCCGCGTAATGCATCGAGTAGACGACTTTTAACCTCTAACAATAATTGGTCACCCACCATATGCCCCATACTCTCATTGATCATTTTAAATCGATTGAGATCCATAAAGGCAAGCGTGAAATGTCGGTTACCATGTCGTCTATATTCGGAAATGGCCTGATTGACACGCTCCATAAAACCCACACGATTGAGTAGACCCGTCAACGGATCGTGTCGGGCATCATGATAGAGTTTGGTTTGCGCGTTTATCCTATCTGTGATATCTCTGGCAGATAGGTAGACCTGCTTCTGATTTTCGTTATAGATAAATCGAACTGAAAACCATTTGTCACGTCCACGGCTTGCCACCAGCCGGCACTCCCGCTCCAAAGACGAAGCTCCATTTTTAATTTGTTGGAAAGCGGTTTCAACGCTACGCAAATCTTCAGCATGCACATGCGATCTAAAGTCCGTACCGCGCAGCGCTGATTCGCTCACACTGAGCGCAGTTTCCCATGCAGCGTTGAATTGAATCAAAGTTCCTTCCTGATCGCATATTGCCAAAAGATCCGAAGCCAATTTGAAAAACGTATTCTGCTGAAATCCTGACTCACGTAACAAATAGATGCTGAAACTATTGGACAACCACGGTTCAAGTTGGCTCAGTACTTCTTTATATGCGTCCAAAGCGATTTCAGACTTTGGAAGAAACACAACTAAAAAGTATCTCCCTTGTGGCGTATTGAGCAATGTAAAAGAAACAAATTTTGAACGATCCAGTGACTTCGATAGAAACTTTGGTAGCTGTTCCTTCAACTCGCTCGCCAGCTTCAAATCTGTTCCCGCAGTGTTGATGAGTTCATTTGATCTTGATATTGCCCAACTCTTTTTTTCCCAACTGGCCTGCGAGGCAAGAAGCACGGAAATCAGACTCCCCTCATTTTTCAACACCAGGAATTCCTTGCTTTGAAGTACAGATTCGATCAGCTTTGTGAGTTCACTTCCCAATTCCTGGATGCTGTGAGA
>JAOUPJ010000148.1 GCA_029879945.1 Gammaproteobacteria bacterium | reverse complement strand
CGGTGCTGAACTTCTTTCAGAAGAGGAACGAAAAAAAATAGATCTAGCACTTGTCGAGTTAAAAGAAATTCGCGCAGGCGAAAACGCAGACAAAATCAAGCAGGCGATAGAAAAGGTCGAGTCTGTTTGTGCCGAGTATGTGGGCCGTCGCATGGATAGTAATATCAGAAAGGCCCTGGCGGGTCACAACGTGGATGAGTTTTCAGAGAAGTAGTATGCCTAAGATTATTGTTTTGCCTCATGAAGAGATTTGCCCGGAGGGAGCCATGTTTGAAGTGGAGCCCGGCACAACGGTGTGTGATGCCATGTTAAAAAATGACATCGAAATTGAGCACGCCTGTGAAAAATCCTGTGCCTGCACCACCTGCCACGTTTATATCCGAGAAGGATTCGAGTCGATGAAAGAATCGACAGAGGAAGAGGATGATTTGCTGGACAAGGCCTGGGGTTTAGAGCCTGATTCCCGTTTGAGCTGTCAGGCCGTGGTGGATGAGGAAGACCTTGTAATTGAAATTCCGAAGTACACCATAAATATGGTGTCCGAAAAGCGCTAAGAAGGAGTTTTAAGCATGTCACTAAAGTGGACGGATAGCCTGGAAATTGCCATTGCCCTGGATGAGCAGTATCCGGAGGTAGACCCTCAAGGGGTACGCTTTACTGATTTACACGCCTGGATCTGCGCACTGGATGAATTTGATGATGAGCCCAGCCGATCAGGGGAAAAGATTCTGGAAGCAATTCAGATGGCCTGGATTGAAGAACGTAGCTAGTTCGGACCTTTGAGCAAGTCCATAAAAAATCTAACAAAGCGCTACACTCATTACTATCTTCGCTCGATCATTCCTCTTAGTTTCAAACTACGTGAGCTGATTTCACCCTTGTGGGCGGCGAACGCTGCCTATCGTTTGTGGTTCAGGACACGACGATACAAAATCAATAAGAAGCAAGCCCAGGCACTGGCTGCTGCCAGAAAAGAAATACTACGTACCTCGGTATGCGATGTACCCGTATTTATTTGGGGTGAGGGTACAAACACGATCGTGTTGGTGCACGGCTGGAGCGGGAATGCTGGGCAGTTGGCGATGCTCGCCGTATATTTATCGGAAAATGGCATGCGTGTCATCGCATATGATGGGCCGGCTCACGGCGGAAGCGAGGGAAATAGCACCAATATTCTGCAACTTAGTGCAGTTCTTCAGTCAGTCTGCGCCCACTATGGGCCGATATCTAGTCTGCTTGGGCATTCATTCGGATGCGCTGTTGTTGCTCACGCCCACAAAAACGCCTTGAGCCAGGTAAAAAGGCTGATCTTTGTCAGCTGTTCGGGTCCCGCTGATTATCTTTTGTCACAATACTTCACCTATCTGGACCTGAAAGACAAAACGCGCGCTTATTTTATGAAGTTACTCCGACAACATTTCGGTGAAAATGTTCTTCATGAGATTTCAGTGAATCAGAACATGGCGCAATGCGCGGCAAAGGTGCTGTTGGTGCATGATAAAAGGGACTCTATCGTGCCATCAGAAAAAACGTCCGATTTGTTGGCTGTAGTCAGAGGGGCATCTCTGGTCTTGACCAGTGGTCTGGGTCACCAGCATATTCTGAATTCACAAAGATTAAAGAAACTTGTGTTAGAGTTTGTAGTATATTAATTCAGTTTGGAGCGCATCGGCTCGGGTTGTCGGCTTTGGAATAATATTCGCATCAGGATTTTGTTCCCCGACGCTTGGTAAATACCACTGTCACAATCATGTTTTATAAGTTTAGTAACAAATGGATAGTATATTTTCAGACGCCATTCTAAATACCTCCTCAGATTCTGTTGCTGTGCTTGATGTTGATTTCCGTATTCTTAAAGCCAACTCTGTTTTCCAACAACATTACGGGTTTTTGCCGGGCCAGCAGCTAGGAAATTCTGTATTGTCTGCTGAAATAAAAAACTGTCTGCAGCTCGCAGCCCAGACACTGGAGCCGCAGTATTTCGAAAATGTCCATTTTAATAGACATGACAAATCCAGTGACGCAAGAAACAGTATCGCTGGAGTGATTGTTCCATTCTCCAGCTCAAATAAATCTGGTGAGCGATTCAATTTACTGCTTATAAATAAATCTATTTCAGACTCTGCGCGGGAAGAGAAGAATCTGCAAGACGGACTTCCGCTTTTGAGTAAATATTCCTTACTGGAAGAATTTTTTGGGCTCGGATTGGTTGGTATGGTGATTACCTCGCCTAACAAAAAGTGGATTGACGTAAATCAAAAATTCTGTGACATGGTCGGCTACAGTCGTGAAGAACTTGCCCACCTTACCTGGCAGGACATCACGCATCCCGATGATGTCCCCGAAAATGAGAAACTTGCAAACCAGGCCGTGGAAGGAGAACTGAGAGGATACATTTTTGAGAAGAGATATATAAGAAAAAACGGTTCTGTATTTTTTGCAACAGTCGCAGCCAATTATATCAAAAGAAAAAGTGGAGAGATTGATCATATCGTAGGGATTGTTCTCGACAGAACTGACGAAATTTTTGCAGAAAAACAACGAGACCGATTTTTTGACTTATCCGTTGATATGCTTTGTATCGCAAATAGCGAAGGCTACTTTACCGCGTTAAACCCATCATGGTCTAAGGTGTTGGGGTACAGTAAGGAAGAGCTTACATCGAGGCCGTTTTTAGAGTTTGTTCATCTTGATGACCGTGTAAGCACAGAACAAGAAGCCGCTCGTCTTTTTGTCGAGGATGGGGCAACGATAAATTTTGTAAATCGCTATACCGCAAAGGATGGCGGTATACATTGGTTGTCATGGAATGCGACCCGCCCGCCAGAGCTGGATGAGATCTACGCGGTGGCCCACGATATCACCGATCTTAAAAAGGCAGAAGAGGAATTGCTCAGGCATCGGGAAGATTTGTCCGATTTAATTGAGCACAGAACACAAAAAATTTCCTATCAGGCGCAGATTATAGAGCAAACCAGTGAATCGATTATTTCAGTTGATATCAATGAATTGGTGACAACCTGGAATTCTGGCGCTGTTCGCTTGTTTGGATTCGACGCAAAAGAGATGATGGGGAAGCATTTGTCTTGCCTGTTTAGCAATATTGATTATTCTAAGCTTCACAAACAGTTTAAGCAGCTAAACAAGCCGGGTGACTCATATGAAACAGAGATTGTGGTTAAAGCTAAAAATGGTAAGGCATTTTTCACTCATCTTTCGATTTCAACGCTTTGGAGTGAGGACTTGCAGATACTAGGGCTGGCGTTTTTCTTTCTAGATATTAGTGACCGAAAGAAGATGGAAAGTGCGCTCATTAGTAGCGAATCTGAAACCAGAGCGATTCTACATGCGCTACCAGATCTCATGTTTCAAATCAGCGCACAAGGCGTATATTTGAAATGTCACGCACCGAGAGAAAGTGAATTGGCATTTTCTCCAAAATTTTTTCTCGGCAAGTCAGTGGTAGAAATATTTCCAGCTGAATTTTCTGCGATGGTGATGGAAAAAATCCGTGTTACATTGGATTCTCGTGACGTTCAGGTCTATGAATATACATTGCCCACTCCAGGAAATCTAAATAGCATGTTTGAAGCACGGTTTGCACCGGTTGACGACATAACTGTGCTTCTGCTTGTGAGAGACATCACAGAAAGAAAGAGTGTTGAGGCTGCTTTACAAAAACAAGAAGAAGCAATGCGGGCGCAATTTTTAGGCATCCCTTTTCCCGTTTATACTTGGCAGAGACATGATGATACGTTTGTTTTGGTTGATTTTAATGATGCTGCGATTGACGTTACCAACGGAGCGGTACGGGATATTAAGGGAGAAAGAGTTGAGCTGGCAATGAAGGCAAGGCCAGACATTATAGCAGATATTCAGTACTGCTATGACCATAAGGTCTCATTTGAAAAAGAAATGCCTTTTCAATTTTCGGTTTCTCAAAAAAATGCGATATTGTTTGTGAAGTATGCGTTTGTGCCGCCTGATAAAGTGATGGTGCATACTCAGGATATAACAGAGAGAAAGAGGAATGAAGTAGAGCTGGTTTTGGCGAAAGAAGATGCGGAAAAAGCAAATAGAGCAAAATCGGAGTTCCTTGCTAGTATGAGTCATGAGCTTCGTACGCCTTTAAATGCCATACTTGGATTTACTCAATTACTGGAGTTGGAGGAGTTGGGGGTAGAGCATAAGGACAATCTAGCAGAAATCCATAGGGCGGGAACACATTTGCTGAGCCTTATCAATGAGGTGCTTGATCTTTCTCAAATTGAATCGGGTAATCTGAAATTCAGCATAGAAAAGGTCGTGGTGTGTGATATTTTCGAAGAATGTGTGAATTTGGTTCAGCTTTTGGCGAAGCCCAGAGACATAGAAATCGTGGCTGACATATCGTCTACCAGTCATGTAGTCGTTGAGGCCGACTATACTCGTTTAAAACAGGTGTTGTTAAACTTGCTCTCTAATGCCGTGAAGTACAATTATCGAGGGGGGAAAATATTTATAAAGGCCGAAATGGTAGATAGTGATTATGTGGAGATTTCTGTAAAAGATACAGGGCCAGGAATTTCAGAGGAAAATAAAAGTAAATTGTTTCAGGTTTTCGAGCGTTTAGGTGCTGAGAAGAGCGAGATTGAAGGCACAGGAATTGGTTTAGTTTTGTCTCAAAAGTTGATTAACATGATGGGTGGAGAAATTCGTGTTGAAAGCAAGTTTGGGGAAGGTAGTACATTCAAGGTTCTGCTGAAAGGGATGTATGTGGATACAGAGGTTTTGAAGAAAGATAGCATAGGAGATACGCTGGGCTCGGTAAGTAAAAAGACAATATTATATATAGACGACAATCCGGCCAGCTTGTTACTCGTGGATGCGGCCATTAAAAGTAAACGTAAATACACGCTGTATACGGCGCATGAGCCTTATTTAGGGCTGGAGTTGGCCAAGAAACATCATCCTGACTTGATTATATTAGACATAGATTTGCCGGGAATGGATGGAATTCAAGTTTTAGGGCGTTTGCGGGCGATGAAAGAGACATCTGATATTCCCGTGGTATCGATTACTGCAAATCCCGCGTATAGCCTCCCTGGTGGTCGAAAACTCACAGATCTGGGATTTGTTGGATCATTGTCAAAGCCTTTGGATATTAAAATTTTCTTTGAAAAGCTACAGCGATATTTGGGTGAATAGCAATTCACGTTCAATTAAACTTATCCAATTCGATGCTAGTAGTCATACCTGAGCTCAGCGAATATCCGATCGTTTCTTGCTAAGGCATTTAAAAATTGATTTTCTCCTCCTTGGTAAACAATAGCGCCGGCTGTAATCGATAGTGCATCCATGGGGATAAATTTAACAGACCCTCGATAGAGCCCCCCTTCTTCCGCAGATTGTCCAAATAGCATGGCCAGGGCGGTGACCTCAGCCGTCTCTCTGAAGTATTTACCGGTAACACGTATGGCTGTCTGTCCTCCCACCTCTTCGGTAAAATCAGGTGCGTTATCGAGTATAGAGTCATATGATTCAATTTTTCTAACAACGGTCTCGATCGAAATGGTGTGATCTTGTATGCCGCTGTAGTCCAAACCAATCATTAGGTCGTTTCGACTAAAAGCTCTATTTCCGGTATTAAAAAATGAAATATTTGTGATGTGCGCGAGCTCTGTCTTGATGAGAAAGCTGCCCGTACTAAAGTTTTGTGCGAGGCCAATGAGCTCTTGTTTATTGTAAGCGCGGAAGATACTTTTAGGAAAAGAACCGCTCATGTGGCCTTGGTCTTCATAGGTTTGAGCATAGTGAAACGACAAATCGAAGCCGCTAAATAAACCACTTAGCGCTACTGCATATTCCGGATGCTCGAGGTCCACGGTGGGCCTATTCTCAGGTGGGCTGGGGCTTGATGCGGGGTAATAGTCGCTCCCAAAAGACGGCATTTTGTCTGATCGATATTCGGGTATGGCAATGAATGTGGCCTGCCATTTACCGAAATAGGAGTCCAGTTTTATCATGGAGACTGGTAGTCTCAAGTCTTCTAAATCAACCATGCCTGGTTCACGAAAATCCAAGGGATTGAGTACATCCACAACTCGTAGCGAGTCTGATTTACCCCAACTAACAATCTGTCTACCCACTTTCAAATCCAGTGCAGGGCTGAGTTTGGATAGTATCCACATTTCCCTCAATTCAGCTTCATTTTCCATGGAGTCAATGTAATCAGATTGATAATTACTGCTTTCCTTTAACTGAAAAATCAAATCGTGAAAGGCGCTAAAAGAAACAAATGACCTCAGTGAATTAGTCGGCACGTACCCGAATTCAGGGAGCAGCTTAAGACGAAGCCGAGAGAAACCACGAAAATCAGTTTGGATGGTGTTGGTAGGTGCCTGGCGTTGTGTGTTGTAGCTACTGCTTAAGGAAACATAACCCCCCATGTTGAAAGTGCGAGAGGAGGGCGTGGAAGTATCGGTTGCTATTTCAGTGCTTGGTGCTTCAAAGCCTTCCATAAGGCTATCCAATTCTTCTTGTGCGAAAAGACTAAAGGGTGGCGCAACAAAAAGACACGCAATAATGGCAGTGAGAAATGTAGGTTGTTTTTTCATTTGCTGAATTCGAAAAAGGGATTTAGTTATGTTCATTTTCTGCCTGTTTACTGCCGGCAAGTTTCCAGTATTTTTGAATCAACTGATTACGGTTTCTGGTCCCCGTTTTTTCAAATATCCGGCTCATGTGTTTTTTAATTGTGATTTCACTCACGTCTAGTCGGGCGGCGATTGAGCAATTGGCGAGACCTTCAATGGCCGCTTCGGCTACTTCTTTTTCACGCGTGGTTAGTTTAAAGAAAATGTCTGAATCTTTGCGCTCTTCTTCCCTTGGCTCGTCTTGCTCGGTGATTCCAGAATTACCGGATTGCGCCATAATCATTTCTTTTAGGCGTGTCACAAGCGGGATTTTCCGAACATCCAGGACAAAATAGGGTGAGGGTCTGTCATCCCCAAATTCATAATGCAGTATCCCATTTCTGACTTCGAAACCGAATCGCGAAAGTAGTGCCTGATAAAAACGCAATGGAGTGGAAGTAACAAAACGCATAGGTTTGAGTAAAAGACCAACGAGATTTCGAATTAAGACTTCACGTGCGGAATGGTCATTCTGGTCACGCACATCGATTAGTCTCAAAAAGGCGCTATCCGTGTTTTGCGGTGCTTGCATGTAGGATTGTAATTCATGTTTATCGAGAGACTGGAAAAAATGGCGGGTAACCGCTTGGTGCTTCAAATAGTCGATAGTGGCAGCATTGATGGGAAAAACGATCGAAATGCCGTGTATTCGCTGCTTGCTATCCTTTAGAATTTGAAATGCGCCGGGCATTAGCGTCAGAATGCTTTGTATATCGATATAGTCTGGTTCCTGGCTTTCTGCCAGTATCCATTCATTCTGAATCAGCTGACCGTTGTGATCACGAATCTCCAGAGGGGAGGAGGCGGACTGGTTTCGGCCATCTCGCCATTCATCCATATACGCTTGAAGATCGGGCAGGTCAGCGAGCACGGCTGGTTCGAGATAGAGATTCTCCGCATGCTGTGTACTTTTAAACATCGCGCCCCGAACCAGCGTATCCCCTATCAGGGCATAGACATTTTCCAGCGCCATCTTGCGTTCCTGTTCTGTGCCAGGGCCCGTTGCCAAATTGGCAAAATATTCCAGGCACAGGACTCTCAATTTGCGATATTGCGCAGGTTGTCGACTTCGAATCCCTCGCGAGAGAACTTCTCTCGCACTATCATGCATGATCCAGGAATCGCCAACCCGGTATATAAAAGGTAGTTTTGCTAGTTCGTCGAAGCTGTCTTCATCCACTTCCCCCTCAACAAGAGAACTCAGTAAGGAAAGATCAAATTGATGCGCGACACTGGCCGTTTCCAACAGATGCTGAAGTTGGGGGTCATTCAGTTCGCTTAACCACCGTGTTAATAACTCTTCAATCAAATCTGCGCGTTCAGAAAGCTTGGTGACGGATTCCGTACCTTCTCTTTGCGCCATAAGTAAAAATAGCGATAAGGCCAATGGGTGCCCTTGGGTGTATCGAATTGCGATATCCAGGAGATTGGGATCGTGAATGCCATGACTTTCAAAGTAAGCGCTAACTTCTTGTTTGTTAAATTTATGTAGCGGGACTGGCTTGATCCAACGCTTCCAACTATGAAATTTTGACCAGATATGCTCCAGTGGATGGCGGCTCACAATCACCAGCAAGGTATGCTTTGGTAGCTCGGAAAAAAATTTCTCCACTAAAAAGCGATTTAATCCCAAGCACAAATCGTAGGAATCGACGGCGATCACCACTTTTGATGTTGCGGCCATTTGGTGAATGAAATCCAGGGCGGCACTGAAAGACTTGTCCAGAGCTGGATTCAAAGCAGTAAGTTCTGTAAGTAGCTGTTCCTCAAAACACTCTATTGATCCCTGGATAAGCTCGCCTTCCAGTCGGATAAAGGTGATTTGTCGGTCATTCGCTAGTTTTTGATACGAGTTCAGTAATACGGATTTGCCGATACCAGCGGGGCCGTACAGATTATAGATATGTAGATCCTGATTGCTCTGGTCTAGATCATCCAGAAAATTTCGTAGCTCTTTTTCACGACCAACAAGGTGGGATAGCTCGGCCTCATAAAGAAATCCAGCGAGGGTCTCCCTGGTCTTTCCGTGTGTCATGTCCTTAGTACTCGTTATCCGAAATCCCCAAAAGTATACCTACTAATGGATAATTTCGCGAACCGTCCTGTTGAACTATAAATACAACCATCGGATGGACTTTGGTTAGACGCTAA
>JAOUPJ010000147.1 GCA_029879945.1 Gammaproteobacteria bacterium | reverse complement strand
TGAAAATGGGCCTTGTCTTTATCGGCTGTTTGGGGGGAGACCAGGGCGTTAATAAAATCCTGTGCAATATCGAAAACCGAACGATTCTGGCTTGGTGTTATGTAGAAGGCGTCCGAAGGCGCACCGGAGGGTTCGCCATGTATGACCGTTTGAATTCCTAGAGCATCCAAGCCCTGTATCACCGCAGGTTCCGGGTAGGGCACACCCGTATTCCCTGGCCACGCCAAGCCCCCTAAAAATGCGGCCTCGGCGCTTCCGACCGCCCAAGCGGGAACGATGACGTTATTTGCGGTATCCAGAACATAATATTCCATTGGGTCCGTAGGAGTAGGCGCAGGATTGGTCGAAGGGAGGAACTTAATGGTGTAGTTACCGGGCACGTAGGTTCCGGTGACAGTTCCTGTTTCAATGATGCCCGATCCAGCATTGGCTGGGTCTTCCCTGGTCTGGAACACACCATTTCCGTTTTTGATCTCCATAAAGGTACCGGCCCCATCGTCCCCTGCGGCTACCTCGGTGGAAGATCCAATTTTCAGAAATCGCTGTCCGTCGTCACCCAGGTAAAGCACATTACCCGCAGGATCTTTATCAAAAGGCTTGGTATTGCCTTGATAACCACTAAAAAGAAATTCATTGGCGCTATCTCGTGTATTGGCCAGAGAAATAATCTGTTCACGGATGAGAATCGCCTCTTCCTGAATAGATTTTCTACTCTCAAAGTTATGCGTGTCATTGTTTGCGTATACCGCCAGTTCCCGTAAGCGTTGTAACGCAATCATCACTGCGTCCAGTGTCCCTTCTTCCAGGCTGTTTCGCACCTCGGCAAAGGTGGAATTTTCGGTGTATTGCGAAATTACGGATATGGACTCGTCCATATCCAGGATTCGTCCTGCGTTGTACGGATCATCCGCTGGGGCGGTGAGGCGCTCACCCGTTGATACCTGCATCTGACTACGACTGAGTTTAGTTCGCTGCGTATTCATTGCATCAATGGAAACGAGGGCTAAATATGAAGTAGAAACTCGCATGGACCTTATCTCCTAACCGCGCTGAGCAATTCCTGAAACAGGGAATCGGCAGTCGCAATGACCTGAGCTGCCGCAGCATAGGCCTGCTGGTACCGAAGCATATCGGCGGCTTCCTCATCCAGATTAACCCCAGAAATAGATTCTCTATGCTCAATAGCCTGTTGCAACATCGCTTCTTGGGCATTGGCGTTCAGAATGGATTGCTGAGTTTGATTTCCCACCAACACCACGAGTTCTGAATAGGCATCTTGATAGGTGGTAGTCCCGTTATTTAGTATGCCCACATTCTGTAATTCAGTTAAGGCAAGCGCATTTCGATTGTCGCTCACCCCGCCAATATTGTGCTCTACAGTGAAGCTATCACCGTCCCATGCCTGACCAGAGATATCGGTGGTCCAGCCGTTAATCGCAACAGTAGCGCTTCCCCCATAAGCCACCCACGCCCCACCATTCACGCGCATCTCTGTTGCCGGCCCTGGGCCACCTGCCGGGTTACGAAAATCAATCACCACGGTGTTGAGCAAATTCAAATCCGTGATATCCGTAACGGTCACCTCGCCTATTGCAGCGGTGCCCAAGTTGTTCAGATTTGCATTACTACGCAATAAACCAGAAGCGGCAATCTCATTGCCCTCTGTAATATTTACATCAAAAAAGCGCGTGGCATTACGTGTGGGCCGTATATAAAAGCTATCTCCCACATTAGGAAGAACATCCACAGTAATCTCAAACCCGTCTGTAATGGGACCCAAGGTGAAGGGACCACCCCCCGCAGGGACCAAAGTGGTCTTTACACCCGAGGATAGATTAGTGAGTGTATAGTTTGGACCATCATAGGTAAGACGATACTCGTCGGTTGTAATCTGTGTCGGATCGAAAAAACGACCCGTAACCGTAGCCGGGGAAGCGGCAGGATTCGTTGCGGCTTCCGTAGCGGTAAAGACCTGTTCAGGAACAAAAAAATTACCGCCAATGGCATTGTTCAAATCCATACCCACCCGATGCTGGGCATTGAATGTCATCGTGAGGGCGGTCGTTAAGCGACCCAGGTGATTCATGGATTCCACCAGCACATCGTCACGAAAATCAAGCACACCCGCCAGTTCTCCACCGGTCACATAGTCGGTTATGTTCACCAATGTCCCACCCGAATTTCGTATTTCATAGTAAATCCCAGTTAACGTGGGATCATCAGGGATAGGACGAGCCATCAGCTTCGATGCATAAGTTCCCAGTACGAGACTTTGCCCCGAGCCAATAAAGATGTTGACCATCCCGTCATCCTGCTCGAGGGTGGTAACTGAAACCAATTCAGACAGTTTTCGTATCACTTCGTCTCGTTGGTCCAGCAGATCATTAGGGTTCGAATCACCTGTGCTTCCCCTCGCTACCACGATATCGTGGTTCAATTCGGCAATGGTATTCGCATACGTGTTGATCTGTATGGTCACATCCGTAACCTTCTCATTGGCCGAAATTCTTAGATCGTTTAGCCAGTCATCGATAGTGTGCACTCTATCAACCAAGGAATTTGCATAACTCAACATGCCTTCTCTCGCGGCAGACGAGGTGGGGTCATCAGCGACCACCGCAGCAGAATCAAAAAAGTCTCTCAGCGCGGGGCTCAAACCCGCATCCGGGTCTGCGAGCAGATTATCGATCTGCTCAGCGAATGCCCTGAATTCGTTGAAATAGAAAGAGGAGGTCGTTCTCAATTGAACTTGTTTAATAGCATGTTCGTCAAACAAGCGCTGAGTGTCGACAGCATAGACGCCATTGCCAACGAAACCAGCACCGGAGGGGGAAGGATAACGTGTCGCCAATAATACGCGCTGACGTGAATACCCTTCCGTATTCACATTGGAAATATTGTGACTGATGGTCGCCAGATTCCGCTGGAATGAAATGAGTCCAGACCGACCAATCTGAAAGGCGTCACCACTTGGCATTTGCTTTTCCTCTTGTCAATTTCCGTATCACGCTAAAGACTGTACTCCCTGTATATTTAGCGTCCTTTAGGCTCAGTTATTAAATTGTGAACCGGTTAACACTATTGTTTCCCGCTGCATAATGTTCTGAATCTTTTTTGCATACTGGGGATCTGTGGCATAACCCGCAACTTGCAGTTCGTTGATATACCGTGTGCCATCACCACTGTGATTCAGGGCACGACTGTAACGGGGGCTTTGTTTGATAAAGTCCACATAATCATCAAAGCTTTGCTGATAGGAATCATATGCCCTAAATGAAGCCACCTCTGCCGCCGCTCTGCCATTGCGAAACTCATTGGTTTCTTTCCAGGCCTTTGCGCCATCCCAGCGAGAATCGGCCTTGATGTTAAAAAGGTTGTGACTCAGACTACCATCCGGTTTACGGCTGATATACCGCCCCCAACCTGTCTCCAATGCCGCCTGCGCAATGAGAACATCTGCCGTGATACCCAGTTTTTCACTCGCTTGTTGAGCCATGGGCCAGAGTTTGGCGGCAAATTCCTGTGCCGAAGAGAATCCGGCCATGGGGCTCATAACAGTGGTGTCGACGACACCGCTTTCATGCTTTTGGGTATTGCCCTTTAGAGCCAGTGTCTTTTGGTAGCTTTCCATGGCCTTTTCCACAGCGGCTGCCGTCGCATTGACGGGCACTGTCACAGTCGCCCAGTCTATCGATTTGGCCCCCATATCATCGGTCACCCGATTTTGTCCCTGAGCAGGGGACATTTGCTGCACCAGCATATCGGCCAGGCCAAATGTTCCAGTCTTGGAAAGCTCTACTGCGATCTGATCATCAAACATGCTTTGATAGAACTTAGTTCCATCCGACTCCAGCAGTGGATCCCCCAAGCTCGCATCACGCATGCTTTTAAGCATCATCTTGAGAAAAATAGATTCGAATTCCTTGGCAACCTTTCTCACGGCCTCGGGCGAGTTGGCGCGGGCACCCGAACGCAGTGAGTCCAGTCGTTGTAGATCAAAATAGGCACCTGTTTCATTACTGATCTGGGCGGATTCTTTTGGCATCTCTCTTCCCCTAGATAACGATCAGTTCTGCTTTCAAGGCACCGGACTCTTTCAGCGCCTCCAGGATGGCCACCAGGTCACCCGGTGCCGCGCCCACGTCATTTATCGCCTTAACGATCTCGTCTAAAGACACGCCGGGATCAAACAGAAACATGCGATTGTTTTCCTGCTCTATTGCGATATCAGTGCGGGGAACAACTACTGTCTCTCCACCAGCCAAGGGATTGGGTTGACTGACGACCGGCTGCGCCTTAATGCGCACGGTGAGGCTACCATGGGTAACAGCCGCCGGTGATACCTCAACACCTGAGCCTATCACGATGGTACCGGTGCGTGAGTTGATAATGACCTTCGCCGCGCCCCGCGCTGGATCGATCTCAATATTTTCCAATATGGACACGAAGGACACCCGTTGACCTGGATCTCTAGGTGCCATCACTTCCACACTGGACGCATCCATGGGCCTAGCCGTGTCATCACCCACTTCATCATTGATCGCCACTGATAAACGCTGAGCGGTTGTAAAGTCCGGTGTGTGTAAATTCAGGATGATGCTATTCCCACTGTGGAAGCTGGTGGGAACTCCACGCTCTACGGTCGCCCCGTTGGGAATTCGGCCTGTGCTGGGAATGTTGACCGTTATACGTGAACCATCTGCTTCGGCACCAAAACCACTGACTATCAGATTCCCCTGAGCCAGGGCATAGATTTGTCCATCCGCCCCCTTCAGGGCCGTCATCAGGAGCGACCCCCCTCTCAGGCTCTTGGCGTTCCCAATGGAAGAAACGGTAATATCAATTTGTTGTCCAGGTTTGGCGAAGGCCGGTAACTCGGCGTGTACAGAAACCGCTGCCACGTTTTTCAGTTGCGGATTTACATTAGGGGGAAGGGTGATGCCGAACTGGGCCAACATGCTCTTCAGGCTTTGCACAGTAAAAGGGGCTTGCTGAGTCTGGTCACCGCTACCATCCAGACCCACCACCAGGCCATATCCTACGAGCAGATTGCTGCGAACCCCATAGATTTGAGTCAGATCTTTGACCCTGAGTGCCCAACTTTGCTGACTGAAAACGACAATGGCGGCCACTACAAGCCACCGTACTGTCGATTTCTTATAACTTCTCAATAACATGCTCTACTCCATTAGAACGGCCACCATGGACTGTTCAAGAATCGTGACAACCAGCCTGGGGAACTGGCATCTGCCAGAGCGCCCGTGCCACCGTAGATGATCTGCGCATTGGCCACCGTAGAAGAAAGGACGGTATTGTCACTGCGGATATCGGCTGGCCTGACTATCCCGGAAAATCGGATATGCTCAGAGCCCTGATTCAAGGTAAGACGTTTTTCACCTTGCACAACCAGATAGCCGTTGGCCAGAACCTCGGAGACCGTGACCGTGACACGGCCTGTCAAACGATTGCTCTGACTGGAATCCCCTTGGCCACTAAAACCCCGATCACTTTCAAGATTTGCAGAAAGGATATTCTGGCCTTTGTAGGTGATACCCTGGCCAAAAATGGTGGGCACCGGGATATCCACATTGCTTTCTTTTTGCGTTTGAGTACTCGTACTTTTCGAGGCATTGGTATTCTCTTGCAAAATAACAGTGATCACATCACCTACCCGCTTTGCAGAAACATCGGAAAACAGAGACATGCCATAGCCGGTTTGATACAGACTGCCATCCTCAATCGGTGGTGGAGCGGCAACAATTGGCCGAATGGGGGCAAATTCCGGATCAGCCGGAGCCGGAGGATTCATACTGCAGCCCACTGCAAACAAAACGAGTAATAACGCAATGACTCTCATACTATTACCTATAGATTTTGACTGATGTAGCGGAGCATGCCGTCTGTCGCCGAGATCGAGCGGGAATTCATTTCGTAGGCACGCTGCGTTTCAATCATATTGACGAGCTCCTCGGCCACGTTCACATTTGAACTTTCCAATTGACCTTGCATGAGTCGGCCCAATCCATCGGCACCCGGAACTCCCACCTGCGGCGCGCCACTAGCGACCGTTTCCAAGAACAGATTTTCCCCGATGGGTTCCAGACCAGTGGGGTTAATAAAATCCGCCAATTGCAGATTGCCCACTTGATTCTCACCGACCACATTGGGCAGTTTTACAGACACAACCCCATCGCGGCTGATGGTGATAGACTGTGCATCTTGTGGAATCGTTATACCTGGATTAACCAGATAACCACTGGCGGTAACCAGCTGTCCATTTTGATTCAAACGAAATGAACCATCGCGGGTGTAGGCGATGCTTCCATCTGGCATATCAATCTGTAAGTAGCCCTTACCCACAATGGCTAAATCAAAGTTGTTGTTTGTTGAAATAAAGTTTCCCTGGGTATGCAGTTTCTCAGTGGCCACGGTGCGTACACCACTACCCATCATCAATCCGGACGGCAATATGGTTTCTTCGCTGGTCTGACCACCTGGCTGCCTTACATTCTGATAAATAAGGTCTTCAAAAATACCACGGCCCTTTTTGTAGCCGTTGGTACTCACGTTGGCCAGGTTATTGGAAATTACCGCCATACGCGTCTGCTGAACTTCCAAACCTGTTTTTGATACCCACAATGCTCTATCCATAAATACCTCTAGAACTTCGATCAAAATTGATCTTATTGTTTAACCGTACCCGGTCGCTTTAACTCTCTGCTGCGCTTAATTCACTTACGTCAGTTTATGAAAGACTCATCAAAGAGGAAGAAGACTGATCCACCTCTTCCGCTGTACTCATCACTTTCACATTCAATTCGTAGCTGCGCGATATCTCGATCATCTTCACCATGGCTTCCACTGGGCTCACATTGCTTTTTTCCAATGCCCCGGATTGGACCTTAACATTCAGATCAATAGGATCTAACACGCCGTCCTTTCTGCGAATCAGACCATCTCTGCCCTTCTCCAATTCCTGCTTCGGAGGATTGACCAGATAGAGTCGATCGACCAGTGCCAGGGCTGCCCCTTGTTGACCTGCGGGTTTAATACTGACATTCCCGTCTGAAGAAACAAAAACAGACTCAGCTGGCGGGATGGCAATGGGTCCGCCATTACCCAAGACACGATAACCGCTACCGTTAACTAAAAAGCCTTCTGCGGTAATATCCAATCGACCGGCGCGTGTATAGGCCGGTTGGCCATTCTCGTCCTCCACTACCAACCAGCCCTGATCCTGTATCGCCACATCCAGATCGCGACCCGTACTCTCCAGGGGACCGGCGGTAAAGTCGATACCCGGTCTTTCGGCCATGGCATAAGCACGAGTAGGTAATCCGGGACCAAACACCGGCATGCTACGGAATTGTTCCAGATCGGCACGAAAACCTGTGGTGCTGACGTTCGCCAAGTTATTGCTGTTGATGCCATGGGCCAGCATGTTCTCCTTGGCGGCGGACATTCCGATATAAAGCATTCGATCCATACTAGACTACCTCTGTGTTAGGTCTATCGAATATTGAGTAGCGTTTGCGTAATTTGGTCAGCCGTACTAATTACCTGCGCATTGGCCTGATAGTTACGCTGCGCCACAATCATCTGTACCAACTCATCCGCGATCTCCACGGTAGATGCTTCCAGTGCACCCGCCTGAATCAGACCAAATGTGGAGGTGCCCGGCTGACCGAAGATGGTGTCACCCGCCTCGAAGGCTTCGGCCCAAAGGGAGTCCCCTTCCTTTCCCAAACCCTCAGGATTAGGAACATTGGCCAAGCCCACCATGCCTAGAACTTCTTTATTGCCGTTGGTATAACGGGCAAACACCACGCCACTCTCTTCCACATCGAAACCGGTCAATCTCCCGGTGGTAAAACCATTTTGCGAGATTTCGTTGATCGCAAAATCACTACCGAACTGAGTGATGGCACCAAAGTCGATAGTCAGCTGCACAGGTGCCGAACCATTACTGGTAACAAAATTGGAATAAGCAATTGGACCGCCCGCTGCTGCCCCAGCAGCTGTGCCGTCATCGTAAGTTGCATTCTGGAGCTGACCAGCGGTATCAAAGTCCAACACTACAGGAGATCCACTAGAACCACCTCCCAACGCACCCGTAACCGAGGCATCAACGCGCGTGTTGTCAATATAGGTATATGCCTGCCATGTGTTATTCAGAGGGCCCCCCGCACTGGTGTCTTCCAGTTTACGGAAGTAGAATGTCAAGGTATGCGCTCCACCCAGCGTGTCGTAGACAGTTGTGGATGTGGCTTTATAGTAGGTTGTAGGATCTGAAGGATTAAAATTCAGTCCCGTATCCTGGGGTGCGGCGATGGGCACTGGATTACCATCTTCAAATATGCCCCCTGCCGTACCATTTATATCAAAAAACGCTTGCTGACCGGTAGGCAGCTCAGTTTGCGGATCTGAATTCAAATTGAGACTAATTCTCACATCTGAAGTCGCAACCGGCGCACCGATGGCATTCTGTAACTGCAGATCCACATACCGACCCGTATTAAACGTGGTAATACCGGCAATGGTTTCGGCAGGAAATATTTGCAAGGTCTGCCCTGTGGCATTCTTCACATAACCATCTCTATCTATACCAAAGGCACCGTTGCGGGAAAGAAAACGACCCGTGTCATCGGCTACCACGAAAAAACCCTGGCCGGAGATGGCCAGATCCGTGGCATTATCCGTATATTCGGTATTACCCTGTGCAAATAGTTGACGTACATTCGATGTACGCACACCGCTTCCTGGTGCAGTTCCCGACAAGGCGCCATAGGCGAGCGCATACACATCCACAAACTCTGCTCGTGATTTTTTAAACCCA
>JAOUPJ010000463.1 GCA_029879945.1 Gammaproteobacteria bacterium | reverse complement strand
TGCCATGGCCGTTAAGCTAAGCATGAAGTATTCCTTCTCAAGGTGAAATCTTGTTCGTTTTGTGACCAAACCAACGAAGCCGATGGCAATAAGGGCTTGCGTAAGATAGGCAAATATTCTACTAATCATATTCCAAATGGACGGTGGACTCTCCATTCCCAAACCTCTCAATACAGTTTGCCCTCGTGATGCTGGATTGAAAAAATCGCCCAATTGACCATAGACATATTCTCCATATGACAAGAAACTATCGAAAACAGCTGAACCCGACGTGTATATATACCATGTAAACATTACAACGAAAAAGAATACAACTGTGCTTGCAGTTATCTTTCTGCTCGGCCGTTTTATTACAAATAAGGAAATAAAGGTGAGAGAGACAAAGAGTAGAAAAATTTCTGAAAGCCCATAATGCGACGTTACTAAGCCAAAGCTAAAAATCATGGAACATACAACTTTGCCAGGCGACTTCATTTTCTTGTTCAAAACGACAAGTAACAGCAAAACGAAAAACAACTCCGCAACCATCTGTCTGTTCAACCCTAACATTTCGGTGTAAAATGTCGACTGTGCCATGAAAAGAAAAGCCGAAATGAAGGCGTACTTCTTTCCCACATATCCTCTCCATACCTGATACAAACTTAAGGGTACAAAAGAAAAAATCAGTGGATATAGTATCTTAAACATCCATGTGGAATCCATATTCAACAAACTTGAGTAAATTGTAGGAAGAATAGTAACACTCAACATTGAATGAGTTCTGCCATATCCTACATCTCCAAAGTAGGGATTAGTTGAACTCCAGTATGCGTTGTTTTGTGTAGTTTTGAAGACAAAGTACTCAACTGGCACGTCAGACCCGAAGGAAACAATGTAATTGGATATAAGCGAAGAATGATAGAGAAGGGAAATGGCGATCACAAATACGACAAAAGGATAAAGTTTTGGAGGTGTCAATTTTTTAGAGACTACGGCAATGACGAATAATGACGGGATTACTGTTGACATAAAGAGTAAGAATAAATTATTTTCAAAAGTGTTTACCCATAATGTGCCAACAACGCTCAAAATTGGAAGCCCTATGAAGAGTAGCGTTAATGGATGTAGCCCAAGAGTTTTAGCCTCCCAAAGTTTGATGTTCTCGCTTCTTACGCAAGCTAGAATTCCGCCTACAAGTATGAAGCTGTTCAGAATTATCATTGAAGGCATCAAGGAAAGCGGCCGTGAAATGCCGAGTAGGAAACCAAACTCGTTTACAAGAAGCCCAGCGAGCATTAGAAAAGCAACACTAAACCCTACAGAGAAAAGGACGGTTTCTAATCCGTCAAGCTCATCCACTTTCAGCAGTTTAATAATAACGAATCCTGGAACAAAGGTGAAATAGAGAAATCCAATGATCTGCCTGGCAAATTGAATCTCAAAGACCATTGTGGCATATACTATACACTGTAAAAATAGTATAACTACCAGAAAATCTTTTGATTTGCACTTAGTTATCATAGAATCCATTTGGCAAAACCTTCGATCTTTGGATACATGAAATCTATATTTTGATTTCGGATAGTGGTTAGCGTATCGTAAGACACAACATTTATCTCACTCTCTACACTTGTATAGATAAAGAGCACGTGAACACTATGAAGGATAATCGAAACGTTTTAACTCATAAACTATGAATAATCAAGGTGAGAGAGAAGAGTTTGCAAATCACAAAGTTTTGCGCGATACTCTTGGTTTTGGTGATGTTTATCGGAATTTTCAGTCTTTCTCCTGCGATTTCAACGTTAATGAACGATGTTATCATAAGAAGCACCGGAAGAATAGCAACAGCAACGACAGCACCGATAACTTATAAGAGCGAAATACGAGGCGTGTTCGTACATTGCATGTCAATGGATAATCCTGATTGGAATGTAATAGCTGATACTTTGAAACAATACAAAATCGATGCAATTTATGGTGAATTTTTAGGTTTCGGAGGTGGTTATTACGGAAATAGTCCATACGGAGATCAACTTGGTTTAGCTATATCTGCTTCACATGCCAAAGGAATTGAGGTTCACGCTGCAATGACTTTCTTTTACCATAGTCATCATCCCGAGTTAAATGCTGTAGACAGTAGTGGTAATCCTGTTTCCGATTGGATTTGTCCAACGAAACAGGGAACTCGTGATGTGATTAAAACCCAAGTCGAAGAAGTTGCGACTAACTATAAAATAGACGG
>JAOUPJ010000146.1 GCA_029879945.1 Gammaproteobacteria bacterium | reverse complement strand
CGATAGGACAGGTGCAGTCAAATTGTAAAAGGTATTTTGCTCCAGACCCCAAAAACACCACGCTATATAGCCCAGAGAAAGAACAATAGGCACAGAGTTTTGAGCGACAGCATGACGCGATAGCAATGTTGTCGTAGAGACGCTGCCAGCAAAAATAAGAATAAGCAGATAGACAAACAGGCTGTTTGGATAGTGTATAAAATCCCTTTGTAGTAAGTTACTGGCAGCGGTAGCGTGAATTAATACTCCAGGTAGGTTGGCATCGACGGGCGTGTTTTTGAGGTCATCCAGTCCAGCGGCGCTTGCGCCAATAAACACAATCTTATTCTCGAACTCTAAAGGGCTAACTAATAGATTTTCGAGTTCACCGGCATACATCATTTGTAAAGAGGCGATGATGCCGCTCAATGAGTAGGTGGTATAGTTGTCGTAATAGTTCAGTAGATAGTGGCCGTTTGAATCTAGCGGTATTTCTACATCACCGAGTGAAAGTTTTTTTCTTTCATAGTGTATCGTTTTTGGGCCTAATCCGTCGATGAAGGCGGTCGTGGAAAGTGCCGGAAAGTAGTGATCGTGATAACGCTGGATGGGTCTCACATGACGGTAGATCCCGTCGAAATCGGGATTTACATCGACAGCCCCTGTCCCTTGCATGGTTCCTAAAAGGGCATCGTGTGGGAGATAAAACAGATTGTTGGAGTTTAACTCGATACCCTCCAGTTCAACCCCGTTTTTGAGACCCAAACGATTAGAGAGATCAAATCGTTCTACAAAATTCGGCGGCAATGACTTGTTTAAAAGGCTTTTATTGAGTTCATCTTCTTTGTCTATCAAAAAGCGACTAGCGTGATAGACATAGGGGTTCGCTGCAGTGGCATCGACTAGACGCTGGTCGTCTTTCGATTCTATTTGCTTTTCGGTGAAGAGAATATCAAACAAGACCGCTTTGGGGCCTGCTGCCGCAAAGTACTCTAACAGATCCGCATAGACCCAGCGTGGCCAGGGAAATCGTCCTGCTACCGGTTCCAGGGCCTTTAGGGAGGCATCGTCTATTAGAACCACTGCAATTTCCGGTGAGGCAGAGCTTCCCTCTCGGACCTCTTTCATGCGCCAGTCAAAGCTCAGCCATTCTACGCGGTCTAACGCACCACTTGCATAAAATATCGAGGTGGTGAATGTCACCATGAATGTGATCACCAATGCTCGAATAATTTTGTTATTTAGGAACATCGACTAAAAAACCCACTTAATTAATTGACAAGTAGTTTGTAATGTCAAATACTTTCAAAAACTTATCTTTTTCTTTTGAATGAACGAAAGCAAACTACACGCCCCTTCCATGGCTATCGAGTTTTAGGTCTAAACACTTTAGGGGAACACCACGAGATTTAAGTTGTGGGGAAAAAAAAGGAACAAATTAAGCTTTTTTCTGCGGGTGCAGTTATCGTGCGTAAAACAGAGACAGGGTTTCTGTATCTGTTGCTTCGCGCCTATAATCATTGGGATTTTCCCAAGGGAGTTGTGGAGAAGGGAGAATCCCCCTTTGAAGCGGCGCTCCGGGAAATCAAAGAAGAAACAGAGTTATCGGAGTTGGTGTTCCCCAAGGGATATATCTTTATCGAAAGCGGCCCGTATGGGGCGCACAAAAAAGTAGCCCGTTACTATTTGGCCGAAACAAATCAGGAAGAAATCAATCTCCCGGTTAATCCTGAGCTTGGTAAACCAGAGCACGAGGAATATCGCTGGCTTGCGTTTAGGGATGCTCTTCAGTTGGTATCAAATCGTGTTGAAACGATTTTGAATTGGGCCAATTCTAATCTCAATGAATAACCCAGTTCCACGCTGGTTTTTTCGTGAACCACATCAATTTTCTGATCGTTTTTTCTACGTTAGTTGCAGAAATTTAGGTGCTTGCCGTTAATCACAACATCAGTCGTAGTAAGTAGTGGCTGAGTTATGTATGCAATAGAACAAAATGAATCGATACTAATTTTTCGCGTAGGTGCGATACTGTGCAGTGTGCCAGTGCGCACGGTCGATTCTATTGTAGTTACTCCCAGTTTTCACTGTCTTCCCAAGCAGGCACCCAGTGTCGTCGGTGTATTTCGTTATCGCGATTCTTCCACTGTTCCGGCAGTGGATCTCCATAGCAAGTTTGGATTAAGCATCGATCCAGATAATCCGCCCCCAAGAACCATTGTATCTAATGGAGTCCATGGGCTTTGTGGCTTCATGGTGGACGAAGTGATGGAAATCACTACGCTGGATGATGAAAACTGGTCTCAACCGCCCAAGTTTATCAGTGACAATGTGTTTGACAAAACACTGACCTGGCGAGAACACCTGGTTCTATCAACCGATTTTGATCGTCTGCGCGCAATGAAAGAGTCTGTGCCTTTACAAGCGTGGGCGGCTGAAAAAAATGAGAGTTTATTAATAGAGGCAGAAGAGGGCAGAACTGAATTTGCTGCTGACGTGGCAATGAGTGTGATCGAAGCGGACCATGCTGACGACGCGCCGGTCATCGATGGACCTGTCGCAGAAGGGCTGGCGGCAGGGACACAAGCGCTTGACCCAATGGAGCAAGCCCTGGATGTTGAGCCTGTCCTTGAAGAAGCGAATGCTGCGCAAGCAGAACACCTAGAAGACCTGACTGAAAGTCCTGTCGAGGAGCCCGAAGTTGGCATCGAGTCCGAGGCGATTTTGACGCAGGCTGAGCACGATTTTATCGATACCGTATTGGCCGAGGAAACGGAATCGACTGAGTCAAGCGATTCGGTGCAGGTTTCGGAACCTGTCTCAACGCGAGGTGGCAGTGGGTTTCAGAGTACAAAGCATGAAAGACTAATCCAGGCCATGGGAGACAGTCTGACTATTGAAGCTGAGGAGTTTCCTGTTCTCAATACAATTGCCTCCAGCGAAGTCCGGGAAAAACTAGAACATATTGACGCGAAGCTCTCTAAAAAAGATGTCAAAGAGCTTAGCGATTATTTCAAAGAAGATTCTCAAGTCGAAGAGCCCGTATCGGCGCAAGACGGCGTGGGAGAAGGTGCGATACCCCCAGGAAAGTCCAAACGATGGCTGGCGATTGCGCTGGTCATGTTGGTAATCGGACTGGGCTCCCTGTACTTTTTTAGAAACGACGCTGACCCCAGTGTGGGTGATATGGCCTTGATCTCTCGATCAGACTCAGACGAGACCAATGAGCTGAGCGATGCTGGCCCCGATGACACAAGCAATGGAGACGAGGGCGTAGAAGCCCTTGCAAGTGAGAACAACACTGTGTCGGACGATTCGCAAACCCAGGATATGAATAATGACTCTGACGCACTGGTGACAACGCCAGAGCCAGAGCTGGTTTCAGACGAAGCGACAGCAGATGAGGCTGTTCAGATCGAGCAACAGGCCAATGCCAAGGAAGAAGAGTTCGCCGTGACAGAAGAAACTCCGGAAGCCGAAACTACCGAAGCGGGCACCTCTGAGGAGCAAATGGAAAGCCCCATTGCAGAGGAGGCTGCGGCGGAAGAAGTAGAGAGCGCCGAAACAGCGGACACGGTGCCCGACGAATCCTTGGCTCAGGCCAATTCAGAGGAATCAGCGGAGGCTGAACCCGTAGTGGAAGAAACTATAGCGAATTCTGATCCAGCCGTAGTGGCAGAGGAACACGTGGCAGAAACGGTAGAAGCCACTACCCAGGAAGAAGGGGAGGTTTCCCTCGCCGAGGAAGAGCCCGCGCCCGTTATAGAATCCAAGGCGGAGCGTAAAGCCTTTGGCACCGAAGTCACTTCTCACATAAATTGGGGCGCACACACGGTCGTACGCGGTGACACCCTGTGGCATCTATCGGCCCAACACCTGAACTCCCCTTGGAAATACCCCAAGCTGGCGGAATGGAACAATATTTCGAATCCTGATCGTATCTATCCCGGCGACACCATCCGCTTTCAACGCACTCCATCAGACGACGTATAGTCGGATTATTTTTCTCCATCCCTGCGTTTCATTACTCATAAAAACACTTTAGCAAGTGGTTGTTTTCTTGCATAATTATTCAGTCTCAGGAAGGGACGGGATCGCGGGAAAATCCACCAATGCTTAATTATCTGGTCTCAAGAACTGCAAGCGCGGCCATCGTGGTTCTGGGCGTAATCTGCCTGGTGTTCATGCTAATCCATCTGGTGCCGGGCGATCCGGTGGAAATGATGCTGGGTGAATCAGCTCGTCCGGCAGATCGGGAGGCCCTGGCGCGGGCTTTGGGTCTGGATCAACCGGTCTTGACCCAATTGGGGCATTACCTTTCCGGTCTCATGCAGGGAAATATGGGCGAATCCTTGCAATATCGTCGACCCATTGCAGAAATCGTTCTAGAGAGAATGCCCGCGACTGTGGAGTTGGCGATAATCTCTCTGGTGGTGGCGGTTATCATTGCAATCCCACTGGGGGCGGTGGCGGCGTTGAATCAGGGAAAGGCATGGGACTATGGTGCCATGGGCTTTTCCATGGTAGGTGTTTCCATTCCCAATTTCTGGATGGGGCCGATCCTGATTTTGATTTTTTCCTTGTGGCTGGGTTGGCTGCCGGTAAGTGGACGTGAGCAAGCTTCCTCCGTGGTATTACCGGCCTTGACCATGGGCACAGCACTCGCCTCCATCCTGGCGCGCATGGTTCGTAGCGCCCTGCTGGAGGTGCTCAGTGAAGACTATATTCGTACGGCCCGCGCCAAAGGGCTTTCAGAAAGGGCGGTGGTTCAACACCACGGACTTCGCAATGCCTCATTACCTGTCATCACGATTTTGGGATTGCAGTTGGGAACCCTACTCGGCGGCGCCGTGATCACTGAAACCATCTTTTCCTGGCCTGGTATTGGTCAGCTCACCATCGAGGCGATACAACGACGCGACTACCCTATGGTCCAGGGTTGTGTGCTGATCATTAGTCTGAGTTATGTGTTGGTGAATGTGCTCACTGATTTTGTCTATGCCTGGGTGGATCCGCGCATTCGTTTGGGGGATGAAGGGGCATGATCCGGTACTTTCCCTTGGCTATATTGATAGTTTGGGCATTTCTGGCCCTTTTTAGCGGCATTTTGCCGCTAGAACCTAACACCTTGAACTTAAGCAAAATCTTGCACAGTGGTGAAACGGCCGCCTGGCTGGGCTATGACGATTTGGGGCGTCCAATTTGGGATAGACTGGCCATGGGGGCGCGAACCTCGTTTGTAGTGGCTCTCTGGGTCGTAGTCATCTCTGTGTCGATAGGCACCTTTATCGGCGCCGCCAGTGCCTATTTTGGCGGCTGGCTGGATCTGGTCATCGTACGAATCATAGACGTGTTCCTCGCTGTCCCTGGCCTGCTACTGGCCATCGCGCTGGCGGGGATCATGGGGCCGGGGATCGAGAACGTGGTCATCGCCTTGTCCCTGGTCGGTTGGGTGGGTTATGCCCGATTGGCCCGTGCGCAAGTCATGTCGGTCAAGCATAGGGATCATGTCATCGCTGCCATATCGCTGGGTACGCGTCCTTTCACCATTATTCGCCGGCATCTCCTGCCTTTGATCAGCGCACCCTTAATCGTGGAAGCCACTTTTGGCGTGGCTGGTGTCGTCATTGCTGAGGCAGGTCTATCGTTTTTAGGGCTTGGGGTGCAGCCACCCGAGGCCTCCTGGGGCAGTATGATACGCGATGGAACCCGCTATATGCTGGTGGCACCCCATATGGTGATCGCGCCCGGCGTGGCCATGATGCTCGTGGTATTATCTGTGAATCTTTTGGGTGATCGCCTGCGCGATAAACTGGATGTGAAGTCTCGACCGAGAGACCATTAATCGAAGAGGGAACTATGCCATTAGGACCATTGATGTTGGACCTGGAGGGTCTGGAAGTGAGTGCAGAGGAAAGAGAAATCCTGCAGCACCCACTGGTAGGTGGATTGATCTTTTTTACGCGCAACTATCGTGAGCCGAAGCAGTTGGTGGAATTGGTCAAGCAGGTTCGGGATGCACGCAGAGACATTTTAATTTGTGTTGACCACGAAGGGGGACGCGTTCAGCGCTTCCGTGACGGTTTTAGCCGTATCCCCGCCTGTGGCAAGTTTGGCGAGATATACGAGCAGGACAAGGCCCGAGGCATTTCCCTTTCCAAACAGGCCGGTTGGCTTATGGCGGCAGAGCTACGCGCCTATGATATCGATTTCAGTTTTGCCCCGGTACTGGATCTGGACTACGGTGTGAGCGCGGTCATCGGAAATCGCGCCTATCATTCCGATCCCGACAAGGCCTTTGAGCTGGCACGTGCCTATATCCTGGGGATGCTGGAAGCAGGGATGGCCAATGTGGGCAAGCATTATCCCGGTCATGGTGCAGTGGCGGAGGATTCTCATTTAGACCTGCCCCGCGACAGGCGCAGTCTGGACGAGATTATGTCGCGTGATGTGGTGCCCTTTAGACGGCTCAACGAAGAAGGCCTGCTCAACGCGGTGATGCCAGCCCATGTGGTCTATGAAGAAGTGGATTCCCAGCCTGCCGGGTTCTCCAAACGATGGATATCTGAAATTCTGCGCCAGGACCTGTCCTTTGATGGTGTGGTCTTCAGTGATGACCTGGACATGGCCGCCGCCAATATTGTGGGTAACTTTGTGGACCGAGCCAATGCCGCCCTGGATGCCGGTTGTGATATGATACTGGTCTGCAATAATCGAAAAGGGGCTGTCGAAGTCTTGGACGGGCTCAAGCGTGACATCGATGAAGATTCTGCGCTACGGTTAGAGACCATGCGCGGCGCACTGGGAACCAGTCCCAAACAACTACAGAAACAGGCCCAATGGAGTGAGGCGGTAAAGGCCCTGTCTGAACTTCTCTAAATGAACCAATGAATGCACAAGAATTTGTAGATAGCTTGGCCTTTTTTAAAGGCAGTTGGGGTTGGATTGCTCAGGTCTTTGTGATTGTTCTGATTGCAATGACCATCAATTTTATTCAGAAACGTGTCTTAAAAAAACTCCATCTCAAACTAACCAATACCAAGAACCTCTGGGATGATGCAGCCGTTGAGGCGGCACGCAAACCACTGAGCGCCCTGATCTGGATCGTAGGAATCACCTTCGCTGCGGAGGTGTTGCAGAAGGAGACGGGGGCCGAGATCTTTTCTGCCTTTGGACCGGTGCGCGATGTGGGCGTGATCGCCACGCTCACCTGGTTTCTCATTCGATTAGTCAGAAACCTGGAAGCGAGCTACATCAGCCATCGCCAGGAGCAAAACAAGAAGGTAGATCAAACAACGGTCGACGCGGTGGGTAAACTTTTGCGCGTATCGGTGTTGATTACCGCCACGCTCGTCACCTTACAGACCTTGGGTTTTAGTGTCTCCGGCGTTATGGCATTCGGCGGAATTGGTGGTATTGCGGTGGGCTTCGCGGCCAAAGATATATTGGCCAATTTTTTTGGTGGCCTGATGATTTATCTGGATCGACCTTTCGAAGTGGGAGACTGGATACGCTCCCCGGATAAAGAGATCGAGGGCACGGTGGAACACATCGGATGGCGACTGACGCGCATACGCACCTTCGACAAACGCCCACTCTATGTGCCCAATTCCATTTTCGCCAATATCTCGGTAGAAAATCCCTCACGCATGTTGAATCGACGCATCTACGAGACCATCGGTATACGTTACGACGATGCCGCACATATAGAGGCCATCGTTGGGGATGTGGAGAAAATGCTTAGAGAGCATCCTGAAATTGATACAACACAAACTTTGATGGTAAATTTTAACAAGTATGCTGCCTCGTCCCTGGATTTCTTCGTCTACACTTTTACCAAGACCACAGATTGGGTGACGTTCCACCAGATTAAGCAGGATGTGCTACTAAGAATTCATCAAATCATTGAGAGTCATGGGGCGGAGGTGGCCTTTCCCACGTCCACGTTACACATTGCGGATTCACAAGAAAATCCATTGGCAAATCAGCGTTTAGAATCGGAAATGAAGTCCGCTAAAGATGTTGAGACCATTAAAAATGTTTAGGCTAGGAACGAAATTAGTATATAGCGATATTCTGTAGGTGGGTGTAAGATAGCCGCCTTAAAATACAGGCCCCCCTTATTTGGTGCGGCGTTTAGAGTCGAATGGAGAACCGGAATGGCAGATAAGTTATTGATTATAATGGTTAATACAGACCCTACCAATCCTTCTGAGTTGGGTGCCCCTTTCTTTCAGGCAACCGTTGCTGCGGCCATGGAGTTCGAGGTAGAACTCATCCTCACAGGTCGAGCTGGTGAACTGGCGAAGAAGGGCGTTGCTGAAAAACTCTTTGTGCAGGAAGGCAGTGGTAAAAGTGTATATGACTTCATGAAAGATGCGCACGAAGCAGGTGTGGTGTTCAAGGTTTGCACCCCTACACTGGACTTGTGGGGCAACGATCTGATCCCTGAAATCTCTGAGACCGTGGGTGGTGCCTACGTTATCAGTGAGGCCATGGACGACGACACCGTCACTTTCACTTACTAATCACGAATCTTCGTAAGGCCAGTCTCGTCGTGTATAATCGGGTTTGAAATACCCCTACACGATGAGACCTTATGCCTTCAATCACAGCAGAAAAAGCTCAGCAAGTCCTTTCCCGCTCAGAATGCATTTATGATGATGCTACTGTCCAGTCCGCACTGGATGGTATGGCAGACAAACTACGTGTTCTTTTAGAAAGCAGCAATCCCATCGTCATGTGCCTCATGACGAGCGGTTTGATTGCCACCAGTGAATTGATGTTGAGGTTGGAATTTCCTTTGGAACTGGATTATATCCATGCTACCCGCTATGGAAATCAGACGGCTGGTAACGAATTGGAATGGAAGACCAGTCCTC
>JAOUPJ010000462.1 GCA_029879945.1 Gammaproteobacteria bacterium | reverse complement strand
GCCCCCAAATCCAGCGAGTAAACGGTAGCAGAACGCAAAACATCCGGTACCTCGCCATCCACGATCTTTTTCGCCAGGCCTTCGGCGATGGCTGTTTTACCCACGCCGGCTTCGCCCACGTAGAGGGGATTATTCTTGCGACGTCGACAGAGGATCTGCACCGTACGCTCCACCTCTTCGTGACGCCCAATGAGCGGATCGATCAGTCCCATACGGGCCTGCTCATTTAAATTCGTTGTATAGCTCTCCAGTGGGCTTTTGCCTGCCCCTTCCACCGGCGCTTCTTCCTCAACAGGAGGCACAGAACCTTGTTCTTCTTCGCCGTGTACCTTGGAAATGCCATGGGAAATAAAATTCACCACATCCAGGCGAGTCACATTTTGTTTATTGAGGAAATAGACGGCCTGTGATTCCTGTTCGCTGAATATAGCAACCAGAACATTGGCACCTGTAACCTCTTTCTTGCCGGAGGATTGGACCTGGAATACAGCACGCTGCAAGACCCGCTGAAAACCCAGCGTAGGCTGTGTTTCCCGTTCCCCTTCTGTCACCAGATGAGGCGTGGTCTCATCGACAAAGCTGGTCAGGTCTGCCTTGAGTTGTGGAAGATCTGCGCCACAGGCCCTAAGCACGGAAGCAGCTGCCGGATTGTCTACTAGTGCGAGCAAGAGATGCTCGACAGTAACAAACTCGTGACGTTTTTCCCGCGCATCCTTAAATGCAACATTGAGAGTGAATTCTAATTCTTTACTAATCATATAGACTCTTCTCACCAGGCCTTTACAGGCCCTTTAGGTTTGTTCCATCGTACAATGCAAAGGATGCTGATTATGTCGCGAAAACTGATTCACTTGAGCCACTTTGGTTTCGGCGATCTCACGGGTAAAAATACCGCAAATCCCCTTCCCCTTCGTGTGGACCTGCAACATGATCTGGGTTGCCTCTTCTATCCCAAATCCGAAAAACATCTGCAGGACTTCCACCACGAACTCCATTGGTGTGTAGTCATCATTTAATAACACCACTTTGTACAATGGAGGTGGCTTAAGCTTTGGCTTCGCTTCTTGGACATCCAAGCCTGTGCCGTCTTCTATGTATTGATCGTCACTCATCGTCTCGAAGTTTAGTCTGAAAACTGTTTGTTAATTACCCACTTACATCGCATATGACAAATTCATCCGAATTTCATAGAGTTGAAAATCCCATCTATTCATTATGGATTTGTTTGAAAATCACGACAGTCTATTGGACCCCAGGATCATCGGTTTGTTTTTCCTCAGAATTCCATTCTAACCTGAATTGCATGCGCATAAGTCTCAATTTTAGCTGACATTTTCTAGTCAAGCGGGCCACAGCGTCATCAATCTGACTGGCGCCTCTCTTAGTCTTGGGTTAGAGGGCCCAAAAATCAAGGGTTTATAATAATATAGTAATATACTGAGTGGTAATTTAAGTGAAATGGTCTACTATTTAGACAGATGCAAGTTAAATTCTGAAAAAAACTTGACTACCTAGGTAGCCTGTATAACAGTTTTTATATATGGGACTGGGCTTTACTCAACAAGCGAGATTTTTTTCTCCTTTGATGTCTACTTTGGCCACGGTCTTTGCATTAGTTAGAAAGTCTGGGAACAAGTTCAGAGGAGTTCTTGCCATGGCAACCGGCACTGTAAAGTGGTTCAACAATGCGAAGGGATACGGCTTCATTTCACCCGATGGTGGAAATGCTGATGTGTTTGCGCATTTCTCTGCTATTGAAATGGATGGTTACAAAACGCTCAAGCAAGGCCAAAAGGTCGAGTTTGACATGATTGAGGGGCCAAGAGGTCTACAGGCTACCAAAATCTCCGCCGTTGCAGAGGAAGCAGTAGCAAGTCCACAGGCAGCACCTGTTGAAGTAGGTGCTAGAGAGCCTGAACCCGCCTAATCTCGCCTGATTTGTAAACACACAAGACCCCGGGGGCGGGGGTCTGGTGATGTTTATTGTCTACATATTTTTGACGATTGCTTTTCCGAACTCAGAGCAGCTTATTTCTTTGGCACCCTGCATGAGGCGAGCAAAGTCGTAAGTGACGGTCTTGGCAGCAATGGCACCGCTCATCCCTTTTACAACCAGGTCTGCCGCTTCCGGCCAACCCAAATGCCTCAACATCATCTCGGCAGAGAGTATCAGAGAACCGGGATTGACCTGATCCTTGCCGGCATACTTGGGCGCTGTTCCATGGGTGGCCTCGAAC
>JAOUPJ010000461.1 GCA_029879945.1 Gammaproteobacteria bacterium | reverse complement strand
TCTTCTGTTCCTCTACGCGCAGTCGACACACGCAAGCCATCCACCGCCGCTCGGACGTGTCCGGCGATGGTAGTCAAATTGATTCCCGCGTAGGCGGCAAGTTTTCGATCTACAACGATATGTAATTCCTCGTCACCCGGTTGCAGATCGCTTTCCACGGAATTGACACCTTTGATGTCTTTTAAAAATTCCATTAATTGACGGGCAGCCTGGGCGCTGGCTTCCGGATTCGTCCCGGAGATCTCTGCCTGTAAAGCACGACCGGTGGGTGGGCCCGGCTTCACTTCAGTAAACGAAATCTGAAGAGCTGGAAATTCTTTTTGCACTTCTTTCTCAAGACGATGCATATCGTCCAAAGCACTATGGTCCGGTCGCAATACCGCCGGGATATAGATGACTCGTATCTGCCCGTAGCGACTTCCCCGCTGCATCAGCGGATCAGCCGCATCCATCGCAATTTGGCCAGTAGAGATAATCGTTGTCTCTAAATATTCCTTCTCTATACCTGCACGCAGTCTCACTTCCAGTTTTTTCAATTTCTCGCGCATGTCTTCCAGACTAATTCCCGGTTGGGCTGAGACGCGTACCACGTACTGGTCCAGACCTGCCGCAGGAAACAGCTCAAAGGAGCTCATCTTCGCCAGGAATAAACTACCAATCAGAATCACAATGGAGACAGCAATGGTTGCCCATTTCCAGCGCAGTGCATAGGCCAAGATATAGGCATAGGTATTCTCCAGCCAGACCAGCCATCTACGTTCTTTAGGATGCACCTTGGCATTGGCCACGGACGCCACATGGCTAGGTAGTATGAAAAAGGATTCCAACCAGGAAAGTGCTAACAACAGTATCACCACCGTAGGAATAGCAACGATAAATTTACCTATCATGCCCGACACAAAAAACATGGGAACAAAGGCAATAATGGTAGTTAGAACGGTCGTAGTAACAGGGCCCATCAATTCAACAGCACCGATAACGGCCGCCTCACGCGGGTTGCGTCCCTTCTCCATGTGATAGGTGATGTTCTCGCCCACGATGATGGCATCGTCCACCAACATCCCCAACACCATGATAAAACCCAGCATGGAAATGAGATTGAGGGTCACGCCCATTCCCATCAAGATAAAGAGGCCAGTCAGGAACACGATAGGGAGACCCCAGGTGGTGGTTAAGGCCACAGAGGGTCGCAAAAAGAGCACCAAGGAAATAAAAACCAGAATCAGACCCACCAGACCATTATTGGTAAGTATGCCCAATCGTAAACGGGTGAAACGGGAAAAATCCTGAAAGGTATCGACGTGCACGTCTGCGCCATAGGTCTTGGCAACAGTAGAAAGATATTCCTTCACCGTGTCCACCGTGTTGATGATATCGCCTTCCTGCTTTTTCATCACGATCATGTTCAGAGCCGGACGACCGTCCACATCGTAATAGACACGCGGTTCTTCCAGATCTTCCACCACCTGAGCGATATCGCCTAATCTGAGCCCGCCCCCTTCCAGGTTGGCGCGAATCACCAGATCGGCAATGTCTTGGGTACTATTAAACTCGCCGACTATACGTACCGATTTTTGCCCATCCTTGGTATCGATATCGCCGGCAGGTGCATTGATGTTCCAGTTCTTCAGCAGATCTATAAGCTGCCCCACTGAGACGCGATGTTGCTCCATTTTTTTCAAATCGGGGACAACGCGCATTTCTGCCTTGCGTTTACCCTGAACCACAACACGGGCAACACCGTTGAGCTGGGTGAGGTCATCCACCAATTTATCGCCCAGGCGCATAATTTCGATAGGAGAACGATCCGCAGAAACGGCCAATTGAATGATAGGGAAAACGGCCCCTTCCAATTCGGTCACGATGGGATCAAAGGGCAAATCCTGTGGCAAGGAGGCCCGGTCTGTGGCCAATTGCACATCGGTAGTGATGCGGTGACGATTACTGGCGTCCGGGTCCAGTTCCAACTGAATTCTGGCCGAGCCGGGAAAGGCGATGGAATTCATTTTATCGATTCCGCTTAGCGCCTTTAGTTCTTGTTCGATGGGTGTGATGATCAGCTTTTCCACTTCCTCGGGTGTTGCTCCCGGATAGGTGACACTGACCTCTATGCGATCCATATTTACATTAGGAAAGGCCTCACGATTAATACTCAGCGCAGAATACACACCCAGTAAAATGAGAAAAATGGAAATCAAATGGACCACCATTTGTCTTTCCACCAACATGCGTATGAAT
>JAOUPJ010000460.1 GCA_029879945.1 Gammaproteobacteria bacterium | reverse complement strand
GGCGTTGCCACACATATGTATACGTCGTCGGGCTCCGCTTTTCTGATAAGATCAATAGTTTCTTGTAACATATCTTTTGTCTCTCCAGGATATCCAATGATCACTGAAACGGCGACGAACAAACCGGCATCTTTTGCCAATCTAATCGCTTTCTCGTTTTGTTCAACCGTTGTTCCCTTTTTCACGGCATCCAATATCTTTTGGCATCCAGACTCAACCCCGAAAAAAACTTGTTGACAGTTTGCCTCCCTCATTTTGACCAAAATCTCTTTAGAAACCTGACTAACTCTCGTTTGACAATCCCATGGAAGACCGATCTCTCTATTCCTGATCTCTTCACAAATCTTAAGTGCCCTTTTTTTGTCAAGCGTAAAAGTGTCATCGTAAAATGAAAAAGCATCAGCTCCATGCACATCACTTAACCACTCAAGCTCATCCACAATGTTTTTGGGACTCCGCGCCCTGAAAGCTTTCCCAAACATTCGAGCTGTCGTACAAAAGGAACATTGGGAAGGGCACCCTCTACTGGTCATTATTGGGAGCATCCTTCTCCCAAAAAGCCGGTATTTTTCCAATGGGAAGTATTTATACGCGGGACGTGGCAGTTCATCAAGTTTTTGAATGAAGGGCCTGTTGGGCGTACGAACAGTCTGCCCATTATTCCTAAAAGTTATTCCTTCAATTCTGTTGAGACCCTTCGGGTTGGACACGTTTTTTGCTAGCTCTAGCAAGGTTTCTTCACCCTCGCCCCTAGCCACTATGTCCACTGCTGCTTCCTGAGTGAGAACTTGTTCGTCCATAAACGTGGCGTGCGGGCCTCCAAGAACAACCATTGCGTCAGGGCATGCTTCTTTTGCAGCGCGTGCGGATAGAAGAGCTGACTGTATCGTTGGGGTCATAGAGGTGATGCCAATCACATTAGGCTCAATAGAAGCTAACTTTGTTTTTAATTGCTCAAGATTCATCTCTAGCGCCGGACAGTCTATCACAGTTACTTCATGTCCGTCTTCTTCCAGAACAGCCGCTAGGTAGGCTAAGCCCATGGGTAGGTAAAGCTGATGCCGATAGACGCCTTTTAGGGGCGGCGGATTAACCAGCGACGTCTTAACTCTTCTCTGCATCTGCTTTAGCCTCTAACTCATTTTTCCTAATAAGGCTCTTATTGCCTTTTTTGGGTTTCGAATGGCTTTCACTAGTTTATCGCGAGTAAGACTTTGATTTACCAAATTTGCTTGCACGCATAATTCACGCAAATCATCTGCCGTGAACTCTTCAGTTTCAATGAGAGGTTCAACCGCAGCTAAGGCTTCATCACTGAAATCTTCCCTTAAGAAACCGCCGCGTTTAGCCTGTTCATAGAGTTCTGTTCCATATAGAGGGGTAGCTATGCTGAATTGGAAACTATTGGCTCCTAATTTTTTCAGTTTATAAGCGTATTTTATGGTTTCTTTCATATTCTCTTTTGTTTCACCTATAAGCCCAAGTATGAAGAAAACTCCTACCTTAATTCCCACTTTTTTGGCTAAAACAACCGCTTTTTCAACATCTTTCAAATTCAGGTTCTTTTTAATGATTTCATTCACAACACTTTGGACGCCAGACTCGGGAGCAATCCGTATTCCCTTGCAGCCAGACGCCTTCATCTTTCTCAACAGCTCTTCGTCAAGAGTGTCCGCTCTAACGCCATTTGGAACATACCACTCGATGTCTAATCCCCTTTCCAAGATCAAATCACAAATATTTTCTACCCTTTTCTTGATTAGCGTCATATTTTCATCAACGAAGTCGATCTGTTTAATGGAGTAGGTGCGAACTACCTGTTCTATCTCATCAACCACATTCTCAGGGCTTCTACCACGCCAAGTTTTTCCCATAACGATGTGATTAGAACAAAAAATGCACTTGTGCGGGCAGCCTCTGCTGGTCATCGTTATTGTGTAACGTTTGCTTATTTCGCCTCTGATGGGGTTTTCTTTGGCAGCCTCAAAGTAGATGTCCATTGGAAGCAAGTGTCTTGCCGGAAAGGGTAGAGAATCTAAATCTTGAATCTCCGGTCTTGGAGGAGTAATAACCGTCTTCCTATTTTCGATAAAGCCGATTCCTTCTATTTTCTTTAGGTCCTCACTTATACCTTGCTCCAGTGCGCCAACTAACTCAAACATAGTATATTCTGCCTCTCCTCTCACAACAAAATCAATGTTCGGATGTGAAAGACAATCCACAGGTCTTGCAGAGGGATGCAGTCCGTC
>JAOUPJ010000145.1 GCA_029879945.1 Gammaproteobacteria bacterium | reverse complement strand
CCTGGGATAGTAGGTTGAGCTGGGTAGCCGCGAGTCGTGCGATCATCGATGAGGGAAGTAAAATCCGAAGTGGTTGCAGCACTGGTGACATCCACGTCAAAAGAAATCTTAATATACTGCCCGTTTACGAATATGGTTTCACCTAGATCTACCTGTAACACCCTGTTTCCATATTCGGTATGCGTGGATGGAAACTCTGAACAATATTGACCTACCGAAAGGCTTGCACTACTTATTTGGCAAATAGAGCCCGAATTGGTCTGAGCAGTGAGGGAACCATTGAATATGCTGACACCTGTTACATTTGGATTATTGAAGTTGGGTGGAATCTGAATGAAAACTCTATTGACGCCATCATCACCGGCACTAAATGTAGGGGCAACATAGTAAGTGAAACTGTTGCCAACGGTATTCACTTGAGCACCATTGGGAAATATCTCAGCCAAGGTACTGGTTGCGGCCGGTCCCTGTACTGCTACAGTAAGGCTGTTTGTAGTGGAATTTGTAGAGGCATCACCGGGGCTTGCCGGCTTGTCGGCTATTTTTATGGTTTCGCTATCATCGACTGAAACAACAAAATCACTGCTTCCCTCTGTAGCCGGTACATCTAAAAGAAACTGTACTTCTACAACAACATTGGGGGTAGTTATTGCGGGAAAAAATGTGTAGGTCGCTCTCACTGGAGAGGTTGATGTATTCGCGCAATACTGGTTTGCTGTGAGTGCGCCGCACGTGCCGGCTGTGTAAACGGTGCTGCCTACTTTAACAGGTGTTGCGCCGAGAGCAATATTACTATAGCCCACAGGTGCAGTCACTATTACTGTATTGAAGCCTTGAAAGTTATAGGGTGGGCCGCTACCGAAATCTCCTGTTGTGAAAACGGAGAAGGCTTGCGCAATGGTTCCAATGCCAACTTCGTTCGGAGATATTTCTGACATTGCAGTATTAACAGGATCTACTTCACCCATTACTTCTACGTTGGGGGACGTTTGCAATGTCATCACACCCGCTCCCGTTCCGTTTTGTGAGGCGGAGTTGACAGACAAGCCAAAGCTTATGGCCGTAGTTGAATAAGTCGAAACAAAAAGCAATACACAAAAGCCACGTATAAGCAGCCTTATACGACTCGGTATGCCGCGATCTGTGAACTTATTCAAGCTCAATTATATTTTCCTAGTCAGCAAGCTGTGCTAAGTTATAGAGTGTTTTGCACTCTCCCTACAGCGAGCACTACCTTGTTGCTATGGTGCATCCCCAGCAATTGAGGAATTGGAGGAAAAGGAGAATGTTAATTGGAACCATTCTGGACTCCTTCTCAGCTACCCCACATAACCGCTACTATCCTAGTGGAATTTATCGGCCCCGTGCATTATTGTTTTACTAACTTTAATTGTTCTATATCCAAGATTAAGTAATAATTAAACAAGCACTTAAAGCCTTTTTTTGAACCTATTCCAATAGATCCCTACAATTTTGTTTGTTTTTTAAGCAAAGAACGTTTAGTCTGGCCGATATATACCTTACTAAAACTATCTCTTAGACTTGGTTCGTCTCTGTAAGGGATTCGAAAGTGGGGGAGGGTATATTCCACCGTTTGACGAATATAAAAACTGAATTCGAACTTCCGAACAGGAATTCGGTCGAAAAATATAAGGAATTTAACAATTTTCGTGGGGTAGTGGCGGTTTTGTCTTCTAATGTTGGTCTTCGACCCGTTCTACGGCAAGGTCAAACGCAACCCCTTATAGGAAACTGTACATAAACCAAAGGGCTCATTTTTTTGTAGTGCGCAATTTATGGCCTCGATTCAAAGTAGCAAGACCGAAAACAAATCGAAAAACAAGTCAGATACGCGGTATCGCGTACTTGCTTACCAATCTTTGGTGTCTGCCGACCATCTGATTCATGGCGAACTACAAGCCAATTCCACCCTTTTTGATACGCACATAGTCCCTTCCGTAGACGAGCTAAAATTGGCCCTCGAAAGACACGGCTGGGATGCCGTTGTCTATCAGGAGCACGGCGAAAAAAGATATTTAAATCAAGTGCTTGAAGTGGTTCGCAAAAGCTGTCAACAAGTGCCGTTTTTTCTCCTGACTGATCGGGTTGAGTTATCAGAGGCAATAAAGCTGGCTAAAAAAGGCGTTCATGACATCATATTGAATGAGGATCGTACGAGCCTGAAATCCCGGATTGTATCCGGCATTAAGGACATGAAAATCGTTCAGGTCGTGAATGTTGAAAAACAGGCCAGCGAGTATGATGATCTTCTGCAAACGATAATCAACGCAATTCCTGCTCCCATTTTCTATAAAAATGAAAAGGGGGTGTATTTAGGATGCAATCACGCCTTTTTGGAATATTTGGGCTTACCCAGAGAAAAGATCATCGGTAAGACGGTCTACGATGTAGCACCGAGAGAATTGGCCGATATCTACTTCCAGGCTGACCGGGATTTACTCGCTGCCCGTGGTACTCAATTCTATGAAGCCAAGGTCGCTTTTGCGGATGGGACGATTCATGATGTCATGTTCCATAAGGCCGTTTTTGATAAAAAGGACGGCAATGTGGGCGGGCAGGTTGGTGTGATGCTTGATATCACCGAACGTAAGCAACTAGAAATCGAGTTGGAAAAGTTGGCCAGTAGTGATTCCTTAACCGGGGCCGCCAACAGGCGTAGCTATGTAGAACAAAGCGAGTCCGAATTGCAACGCGCCAGACGAACCCGAAAACCGGTTTCCGTTTTATACATTGACGTCGATCACTTTAAATCTATCAATGACGAATTCGGACATGGCGCTGGAGACGAGGTACTCATTACACTCGTGAGTGAGATAAGAAAAATTCTCCGTGATCATGATATTCTGGCTCGAACCGGTGGAGAGGAATTCGCTATCACGTTGCCTGAAACGAGTCAATTGGAAGCAAAACAGGTGGCATCCCGAATCCTGAATGTGGTTCGAGCTTTACGGATCAAGGTTGCCAAAAAAGAGATTAAATTCACCGTTAGCATTGGATTTACCGAATGTGATCCAGACAGCGAATCATTTGAAGATGCTATGTACCGGGCTGACGAGGCCCTCTATGATGCTAAGAATGCAGGGCGTAATACCATTATGGAATACACAAAAAAGAATCCCCGATAGCGTTTACTGTAGATAGATTGATTCAGGAAGATCGATTTATGATTTGGTCGAATTCGTTTATCAACAAAAGCAGTTTGTGATTAGCACAGTTCTGGGCATTCAACGTATGATAGGCATATGGCAGTATATGGCTGCTTTTAGGCAGAATCTCATCATTTTCCAATAATGTCTTTACCTTGGGTAGGAACACCCACTGTAACCACTGGGAGAACCTTAGTGTGTCATAGCAAAACGGGGAGTTGCTATTGATCGCCTCTCTTGGCGGAGCCTTATCTTCCCAGAGACCAGCCTTCCTCATTTCGGCCTCCAGCAGCAATATGATACTTGCTAAGCTGTGTGTCGATTTTCGCATACTTTTTTCTCGTCCGTCTCACTCTAACTTCCAGTTTAGAACCCAAAATCATGAACTCGCTCACACTTTGTTGCCCTTTATTGGGTATTTAGAGCTATAATTGGACTCAAACAAGGTCTCAAGAGCGTTATAAAGAGGTAGTCGATTCCCTGTGCATATTGAGTTGAAAAATATTCATCTTTCTTTTGACGAGCACGTTGTGTTGGATGACGTTTCCATAACCATCCCAGAAGGTAAAATTACCACTATCATGGGGCCCAGTGGTTCCGGAAAAACAATACTCATGCGCTTGATCGGAGGGCAGATAGAGCCTCAGGCAGGTCAGGTGTGGGTTGACGGAAAAAATCTATCCAAACTCAAAACCTCCGAGCTTTATCAACTTAGGATGCGGATGGGCGCCATGTTTCAAACCAGTGCCCTATTCCCAGATATCACCGTGTTTGAAAATGTCGCGTTTCCCTTACGTGAACATACTGACCTTAGCGAAAATCTGATTAAAAATATTGTCTATATGAAACTTCATGCAGTTGGTCTACGGGGAGCCAGGGATCTTTTGCCTTCGGAACTTTCTGGCGGAATGCAAAGACGCGTTGCCTTAGCACGTGCCGTTGTATTTGATCCAGGAGTAATACTCTACGATGATCCATTTTCAGGACTCGATCCAATTAGTATTGCAACGATTTTAAGGTTAATGCGCACCTTAAATGAAAATCTTGAAATTACCAGTGTCATTGTTTCCCACGATGTGGATGAAATATTGTCAATAACCGACTATATCCACGTTATTGCCGATGGCAGAGTTGTAGCAACGGGATCTCCTTCGGAAATGAAGCAATCACAAAACGAATGGGTGAAACAATTTCTTTCTGCTAACGCGGATGGGCCTGTCTCGTTTAACCTGCCAGCAGAGGAAATTTCAAAGGAGCTACTTCTTTAGCCCAGCCAGAATCTTTTTTTCAGATTTATCAGCCATATCTTAAGTTGGAAATCTCCATGTTTTCCTCTGTGGGCTATGTCAATGCAAACAGCTCCTCACCAGCGAAGTCCGTCTAGGGTTAGAATAGCAAGAGTTGTTCTAAGACCGAGAATTAATTGTCATATTTTCCCTTAAACTTTTGTTGTTTCAGATCGACACTAGATATAACGAGAATTACCTCCTTATATAGAGTTTGTCACGCGCGATTTAAACCATGTCTAATTCAGAAAGGACCAATTTGTGGTTGAGATACGAAGGGCGCTATTTGATTGCGTTTTTTCTTATTTGTACAACGGTGATCGCAACACTGTATTGGAAGACAAACATGAGCGAGCAACGTCATATGAGAGAGGTTTCATTTGAGAATGCACGTTTCTATACCGAAACGATAAGAAAAATTAGACAAGTCTACAGTGATCGCGTTTCAAAAATAGCAGCTCGGGCTCGCATTCCAGTTACCGGAAACAGAGATGAGCTGGAACATGGTGCAATTCCAATCCCGATTCTTTTTACGCAGTTGGTGGGCCAGGCGCTCGGTGAAGTGGATGGAGCGGTCTCTTTCACTATTGTTAGTGCCCTAGACATGAAAACCAAGCAAGCCAAGTCAGGTACGTTCGGAACGTACGAGTCGGAAGCCTGGCAAGCGTTATCGATTGAACTCAGAAAATCATTCCATCGGGTTGAGAGTGGTCAGGAAAATCCATACATTAGGTATACTGTGCCGGACATCATGTCGGAGTCCTGCATAAACTGCCACAATCAGATTTTGAATTCAACTGCGAAAAAATGGGAAGTAGGTGACGTTGCCGCGCTGATAACGGTGACGATGCCACTATCGGATATTGCAGTTGATTTGCACGAAGAGTTTAATTCTGAATTTGCGCTCACTTTGTTAGTGTATTTTCTAATCGTGGCGGCTATTGCATTACTGATATTCCGTTCTAAAAAGGTTACAGATAATCTAATGTCGGAGGTGGAATCTAAAACAGATACACTCAAGAATGAGATAGCCTACCGTCAAAAGGCCGAGTTAGAACATAGACGCAGCGAAGCTATGTTGTCTCAAATACTCAATACTGCCCTGGACGCAATTATAACCGTCGATATCCGCGGGAAAATTGTAAAGGTAAACGCTGCAAGTACTGTTCTGTTTGGATACTCGAATGAAGAGCTAATAGGCCAAGCCGTAGAAATTCTTATGCCCACCAGTTTTGCGGACATGCATCAAAAAATATTGGATAAATATGTGGTTACCGGAAACGCGAACGTCATCGGAAAAACTGGTAGACAACTTCTTGGAAAAAGAAAAAATGGCGAATTGTTTCCGATGTTTATTTCAGTCGGTGAATTTGAAATGGAGGGGGAGAGGTATTTCACAAGCATAATCCATGATCTCACAGAAATGGTGGCTTATCAGACTGAGCTGGAACACGCAAAAGAAGTGGCAGAAAGGGCAAACCAGGCAAAGTCAATTTTTCTATCTAGTATCAGTCATGAAGTGAGAACGCCACTAAATGCCATTCTTGGTTTTGCGCAATTAATGCAGATGGATGCACAGAAATATCCGCTTAGTGAAGATCAAGAGAGTGCCATTAAGGAGATCGAAAATGCAGGTAATCACTTATTAGCGATAATTACAGACTTGCTTGATTACTCAACTTATGAAGTGGGAAATATAGCACTGATTAAAGAAGACACCAATCTATTTGACCTTGTTAACGAATCGCTAACGATCGTATCCAGAATGGCGGTTGAGAAAAATGTTCATCTTTTTGCTACCGATGCTTTAAAGAACATGGGAATATCTGTCGAAGTGGATCGTCGCAGGATAAAACAGGTGTTGATAAACTTGCTAAGCAACGCGATTAAGTACAACCGACAAGGCGGAACCGTTGATGTGGAGTGCAATTATGATGAGCCCAATACGGCTGCCAAGATAACTATCAGAGATACCGGTCTCGGAATTGCTGAAGATAAGCTTGAACACATCTATGAGCCGTTTAATCGCGTTGGGGCCGAGCGGTCGGACATTGAAGGGACCGGGATTGGCTTGGCGATTGTTTCTCGTATAGTCCAAAAGCATGATGGGATAATTGAGATCGATAGCACGGTGGGAGAGGGTACGACCTTCGTTATTACCCTTCCTAATGCAAGGAAACAGATTTTGGACACAGGTACCAGATAATAAATTCTATAAAAACAGATAGTTAAAAGTTGTCTCCCTCGCATGAATTTTGCCTGAATTAAGCATTAAATCTTAAATGGGCGATTACATGTCAGAAGAACCAATCAGTATCAATTCCAAGGATGAATACGAGAGCGCCAAAAATGCGCTAAACAAGCAGTCGTTACCTCATGCTATCTTGCGGGTGATGATGCGGGCCGTGGAAGCCTATCGCTCGAAGCGGAGGTACGGCTGGTCACGACCCTGGAATAAATATAATCTTGTAAACTTCCAAAGTTTTCGTCTTAAACCCGCGCGCGATCAGCAGTGGGTGAACTTGGCCCGAGCGGTTCTTGCCAAGCATGCCGAGTCGATTTCTCCCCAAGATGCCGAATATATCGATGATCTGTTGAAAGACAAAAATCTAATGGGATTCATATTCATTCATGAATATGAACCCAAGGGTGAAATGTGGGAAGGTGCCACACTGAGCTTTGGCCGCATTGTTGAAAAGAAATTTCGCGATAGGCTGGATCTTATTGTAGAGGCACCTGTGGAAAATGATATGGTTTCAACTCCCAGTCGTATCAGAATTTACATAGACCCGTTTAATCCAAGTGAAGAAATTTCTCCGCAAAACGTGATCATAGAAGATAGGGGTCTGAATGAAGAAGAGTCGAAGCTCTTTAGAGAATTGGCAAATGTATCCTGGGATTGGAAGGATAGCGCAGAACATATCTGGGACCATTGGACTTCGCATTACATCGACTATTTCGGTAAAAGAAACTTCAAACTCTCCTCTTCACATTTTTTCTCAGAGAACAAATCAGAGCGTATAGAGGAGGTTCCGTCCTCGATAGATGAGGCGGTATAGCAGAAATGGGCGTGCTGAATACAACTAAAAGGGGAATAGAACTGGCCCGTATGGCTTGGGAAGCCAGGAAACTGGGAGAGAAATATTCCGAGGCAGAACAGGCTCTCGCGAGGAGGCATCTGGTCAATCTCTTTAAACAGGCCAGAGGTGTCACCATGAAAGTGGGGCAATTATTTGCGAATTCAGAAAGTGATTCCGACTTTAACGAGTTGGTAGACAATATTGAGCCCTTGCCCCTGGAAATGATTACGCCGATCGTTGAAAGGGCTCTTGGGAAAAAGTTGCACGACGTGTTTTTGTCTTTTGATCCTTCCACAGCCGCTGCCTCATTGGGGCAAGTTCATCGTGCCGTATTGCTGGATGGTTCTGAAGTAGCGGTAAAAGTGCGATACCCTGATATTGCAGATGCGGTGGAAGCAGAAATGGAGTTGGCTGGGTTGATGCCAAAAGCGGGGCCGATCAAAAAATGGGGTATAGACTATAGCGCCTATTTGAAAACCCTGAAACAAAATATGGATCAGGAACTGAATTATCTGGACGAGGCCAGGCGACAAGAAGAATATCGCCAAAGTGTATTAGTTGAGGGGCTGCGTATACCCAAGGTCTACATGGAGCTTTGCAGGGAAAATATTCTTGTTCAGAGCTGGGAGGAAGGCGTTCGTATTGATGCATTACAGTCCTGGTCGGTACAAGATAGGCAACTCGCGGGAGCGATATTGTTACAGACGTTACTTTATAGCCTCTTTGAGGTGGGATTGGTTCACGGTGACCCCCACATGGGAAACTACAAGTTCAATATTGTTAATGGTGAACCGGTGGTTGTGCTGATGGATTTTGGATGCACAATAGAGGTCGAAGAGAGCGCTAGGCTTTCGTTATTGCAATTAATCATTGCAACCCGAGAAAATACCAATGTGTCGGCCCTGGCCAGTTTTAGCGCCATGGGCTTTGAGGCTGAAAAGCTGACCCATATCAATAGTGCATTACCCATGTTGTGTCATATATTGTTTAGACCATTCCTGGCTGCCGATCGCTTCCGCGTAGTGGATTGGCGCATTAAAAGTGATATTGAGAAACTGTTAAATGAAAAAAAATGGTGGTTTCGCTCGGCCGGACCTTCACATCTTTTGCTTTTGTTGCGCGCCTTTCAGGGATTGGCCGAGCAACTGGCTACCCTTAAATCATTTTTACCCTGGTGGCAGGCCCTGATACATACCGTTGGGGAAAAAACATTAACCCAGGCACGGAGTTTTGTGCTTCCGACTATTGATCAGGAATTGGAAAATCGAAGTGTGGTAAGTACACTCGCTACAACATTACACGTGGCGGTCTATGAGAACAATGCTAAAAAGGCCTCAGTTGAGATGCCAGCGGAAGTTGTGTTGGATTTAAAGACACTCATGCCAGAGGATGTCTTGGCGCAGTTGGAGTCTGCCCCTGATATT
>JAOUPJ010000459.1 GCA_029879945.1 Gammaproteobacteria bacterium | reverse complement strand
GGCATCTAACAATTGAATAGAGGCGACCTGCGACCGCGGTCCTTTTTTTGCGCTATTCGCTTTGCGAATTGTAGCGCAAAAAGTCGGCCACGCTCTTGGTCGCACGCGCCTCATTCAGGCCGTTAGGCGGTTTAAAAAACTAAATTAATGAACTATATAGAACAGGCAATTTCAGTCAAGAAGCCAGCACTACATTTGGTGGCTTCAGAAACGAACGGATTAAAATCGAAATTAGGTGGGAAGCCATGGCTTCCGAAAGGTACCAGTTGGCCAAGTTGGAAGGGAAAATCTCTTTCGTTTCTCGCACAAATTTCATTAAGTGAAATCCCAGATAACGACGTAATTCAGTTTAGTAATAACAAAGGATTGCTCTATTTTTTTTATGACCAGGATCAATCTACGTGGGGATTTGATCCGAAAGATAAGGGTAGTTGGAAAGTAATTTACTCTCCAGATGAAAATGTCGAAGGGGAACGAGAATTTCCTTCTGACGTAGGAGAGAATTCACGGTTTAAAGAAAGTCCAATTTTCTTTGAAAAAATAGATGTGTATCCCTCCGATGATCGTGTCGAAATAGATTACAACGCATTATCTGATCAGGAGTTTGATAGTTTGCTTGATGACTGGGAGAATCTATTGAATTCAGCTTATAGAGGAAAAAGTAAGCATCAGATTGGGGGTTACCCATATGTAGTTCAGGGAGACTATATGGCAAGTGATGCAGAACTTGCTTTAAAGGGAGTATATCTTGGTGATGGTGACTATGTTAAAACAAAAGAGGAAAAGCAAAAAGCAGAGGAAGACTGGACGCTACTTTTGCAAGTGGACACCGATTCAGCGCCGGATATGATGTGGGGCGATATGGGGCTGCTGTATTTTTGGGTCAGAAAAGAAGACCTAATCGAAAATAATTATGAAGATGTTTGGCTGATTTTACAATGTAGCTAAAACCGCCTAACAATAGAATGGAGGCGACCTGCAACCGCGGGCTTTCTTTTGTGCGTTTTATCGCTACGCGATTATCGCACAAAAGTATCGCCGCGCTTTTGGTCGCCGGCGCCTCATTCAGGTCGTTAGATGCGCTAAGAAAGTTATGAGAATATTGTTAGAAACTATTGGTGTTGTAGGTGTTTTTATCTACGCTATTTCGTTTGGTTTTACGTTTGGAATTCCAGTTGGTGTGGAGAGCATTGCATCCGAATTTATCAAATATAGGTTAGAAAAAGAAACCACATTAGAAGTAGACTCTTTACTTAAACCGATCTCTAGTTCAATTTTTGGAAAAACGGCTCAGCGAATTTTACACGAAAAAGAAAACGAAATAGAAAGAATACGTGCTGAGCTAAATAGCTTTGTAATAAAAAAAAGCGATGACATAGTTAATAAGATGGTGGATTTTGACAGAAATCAACGCCTTAAAAAAAATAGTGATAGAAGAAAGTATTTACAAAAAGAGTTATTGAGTCTAGAAAAAATGAAAGAATATCTTATCGGCTTTATGAGCTACAAATATACGGAAATTACAAACAAGCTCACTACAGAACTTAGAATATTTACCTCGCTTAATTTAGTATTGTTTTTGTTGCTACTTATATCCTCTTTTCTAAAACCAAATAACCTAAAACAGTTATTGACTCCAGGTTTTCTTCTTACGGTAACTATTATCGTATGTTCATATTTCTATTTATTTGAACAAAATTGGTTTTTCACCATTTTTTACGGGAATTACTTGGGATTTTGGTATTTGGCGTATGTTGTCGTTTTATTTTTGTGGTTTTGCGACATTTTGATTTACAAGGCAAAAATAACTACTTTGATTCTTAGTGGAATTTTGAGCTTACTTTTGCAACACCCAATTAAGTTGGGCTCCAAGAAGTAACAACAATAAATGGTTTCTACTAAGTAAATGCGCTCAGCTTTAATAGCGGAAATTGTTCTCAAATCTGGGTGCGTTGTTTAGAGCGCGGTAATTCTCGCGTTTACTAGAGTTTGAAAATTTATAGTTATATTAGAGGGCAAGCGCATCTAACAATGCGCTTAACCTGACCTGCGACCGCGGGCCTTCTTTTGTGCGTTTTATCGCTGCGCGAATTGTCGCACAAAAATCGTCCGCGCTCTTGGTCGCAGGCAGCTTAGCGCGGCGTTAGATGCGCTTAACTATGAGAAATAGCCATTTAATCGTAAATCTAGTATGCCTAATTTCTCTTTTAGTGCTTCTAACCAACGATTTTTACCTTAAAAATGCTTACGGTAATTTTGTAACT
>JAOUPJ010000144.1 GCA_029879945.1 Gammaproteobacteria bacterium | reverse complement strand
CGGAGTCTTCCAGCGTACCTGAAATCCAGTGCACCTCAGTAGTACTGTCGATTACCGTTGACCCAGATCCACTGGTGTCGGCAGAAATACCACTGCCCGCTGACCACACGCCCCAACTGATACCATCTGTATTGGGTGCAGATGAACTCACGACAGTGCCACCTGTTGCCGAGTCATAGAGGCCAGTCGTTCCAGTGCTGGAAATAGCAATTTTTGACACGGCTACGCTAGTTGAGCCGTAAATTGTTGCCGTTGTAAACTCTGTGTTAACGCCACTCGAATCGGTACCCATCACGGCCAATGCTGCATCGCTATTGGAAGCACTGGAAGTATTAGTTGAATCTGAAGTGCCCGTGCTGGCAAAGAGTAGATTGCCGGGGGCCGAATCCAACAGCACAGGTTCAGAAACGGTGTCGGCAACGAAACCGAATTCACCGGGATTCACATCCAGGCCAGCGACGCCATTGTCTACGACTACGCCGCCGCTCATCACACCAACGTACAGACCATTGACTGCGTCAACACAGTCTCCGGCGCAATAACGCGCGGTATAATCGGTTCCACGTATGCCGATTGTGGCAACTGGCGTTTGAACACGATAGGCTTGCTTATTGGTTTTGCCAATTGCGCCAGTTAAGGAGCGGAAGCTGCCTTTAACGAGCTTAAAAAAACTCTTGTCTTGTGCGCCACCGTTGTGTTTATAGGCGGTAATGAGAAATTCACTGGCGGGACGAACCGCAATAAGGCCACCATCGCTCATTCTGAGTTGGACCTGGCCATTTTTGGAGGTGCTTACTGTGTCGCCTTCGTTTACCGCATCACCTTTAGTCAACATCACCTCTGAACCGTCTCCTTTGATCAAAGATGCTGTTCCAAGTACGAATATTGCTTCACCGTCGCTATTTGCGCTGGATGTTGCAGGTACGGCAACCAGACATACCAAAGCCAACGCGAGCAGAAAAACTGCCGAATTGCTTTTAGACTTTTGGTTTGTCTTTTTCATATTCCACCTCCGGACTAACTGCCCATTGTGTATCGTAGGTTAACTACTACATTCAGGCGCTCATAGTCATATAGATCGATAGTAGAACTTTGCTTTGAGTAAGACACCATAGGTCTTATCGCCCAGTTCCTTATCGGCCGGATATGGGTGCCCGCTGTGAGACCCAGCACACGGTCCAAACGTGATGAACTGCTCAAATCGGTATTTAAAAATCCCCCGTGAAACTTACCGATCATATAGCTTGCGTTAAAAATAAGTGAGGTTTTAAGATTAGTTCCAAGTTGGGCGGAAAGATTGACGCTACCATAGTCCTTGCCATATGGAGATTTATTCTCAACGGCATTATCTTGCCCCATGGCCAACGCAATACTATGTGACCACTGAGTGTCTGAGCGATGAAATTGATTCCACCCTAGATTTACACCCACTTGATCCACATTGCGGGTTTTGAATTCTTCAGCAAAGCGTAGTTGACCAAAAGACACTTCCGAGTTCACTCGGCTGAGTTTGCTTACCCTGTATCCGTATTGGTAGTGAATCTTGGTACCAAAGTTATTCTCGTCCTTTTTGGCTGTGTCTAACTGATTGGCCAGAAAAAAGCGATGATGCTGTAGTCTAAGTGCATTGTGGTGGGAGTAAGTATTCCTGCTCAGTGATGTAAACAATACCCCCACGTCACTGTTAACGAATGCAGCATCAGGATAACTGCTGCGGGCTAAATAGGTGCCTAACTCCGTACTCCAGCGGTTATTCACTGGTATAGTTGTCGAGGCAGTCGTAGAGAATTTTTGCACGGTTGAGTTGCGTGCTCTGCTCGTTTCAGACAGCACCCATGGGCCGTAACTCAGTTCATCGGTGGCGGAGTTCACATTGCTATCAAAACCGCTACCCAATTCAAAGTCCAACTTGTAACTGGGCCCTGTTTTCAAATTCTGGTCTATAGCGGTTAGATACTGTTTAATCACGCCCCGTGTTTCTGCAGGTGGGTTTAATGCCAAGGCCTCTTCAAATTCACCTTTTGATTCTTTGTAGGCACTCACATTGTAGTAGGCTCTGGCCAGGTCTACTTTGGCGCCACCAAATTTAGGATCAGTGGTGACTGCGCGGGTTAGCGCAAAAATTGCCTCACCCGGCCTGTCACTCTGCAACGCAGATAGCCCCAGAAAATAGTCAAACTCCTTTTTTCCTGATAGCTGATTCATACGTTTTTCCAAAAGGATATATGCGGCATTTGGCTTACCGTTATTAATCAGCTTCTTCGCTTCCTCTATTAGCTTGTCATCATTGGCTAAGGAAGTGGAGCTGATACTCATTGCTAAGCAAATATATAAACTATTTTTATTCATAAAATTGGACCACATAGCATTATTTCCACAAAAATCTTATTTTCTAATTTCGAAACTGTGTCAGTTATACGTCTTTATGCGCAAAAAAACATTGCGCGAATTCACAACAATTCACTCGAAAGGGAATTTCTTACAAGTTTGTGAACGGTTGCTCACATTTGCAGTGTTTCCCATTACGCTTGAGCGCTTCCTTATCGGATTGGAATATTTGAACATCAGTATTTTTAGGGGATTTTGCGAACTAGATGGCGTTTTTTTATTCGAATGGTAAGTTTGTATTAGAACAGAAACAATTTTGTTAGTTAAGGTTACGCCTTTTATACCGATAGCCCTATCGTAATAGAAGTACTTAAGTGGTTGAGCATTTATTGTGTAGGGTCGTTCTTGTGCTTATAGGCTTTAGAAAATGGTCTAATATTTAGACTAAGTTTATTCTTGGACTAAATATGATGAAAGCTGTTTTACTCAACGCTAAACACAAGTACATAGTGTGATAATTGTAAGGAGTAGTGGCTATGCCTATTACCAGTTCTGTGTCAGGTGACGGAAATACTGTTACCATATCAATTACAGGTAGATTCGATTTTAATGATCATTCATCGTTTCGTGATGCCTATCGGGATCGCCCGCCCAGCGCTAACTATTTGTTGGACCTAAGCGCCACTGACTATATGGATAGTTCTGCACTTGGTATGCTGTTGTTGTTGAGAGAGCATGCTGGTGGAGAAAGTGCGAAGATCAGCATTGGTGGAAGCAAACCTGAAATTAAGAAAATTCTGACGATTGCAAACTTTCAAAAACTATTTGAAATACGCTAGTAATTGTTGGAAAGTTCAAAAAATACATGTAATGAATTGAGATGAAAATACTAGTTGTCGACGATGACTCGACAAATCGAATGGTATTGAAAGGGCTCCTCGAAAAGGACAGCCATACTGTTTTTATGGCCGAAAATGGCCAGGAAGCTGTTGAAAAATTCCATGAGCATGATCCTGGTATGGTGCTAATGGATATCATGATGCCGGTTATGGATGGCTATGAAGCGACCAGAGTTATAAAGCAGGAATGTGGTGATCGCTTTGTTCCAATCATGTTTCTAACGGCAATGAGTGGCGAAGAGGCGCTGGTAAATTGTATCGAGAATGGCGGGGATGATTTTCTCAAAAAGCCCTATAACCGTACCATTCTTAGCGCTAAAATCGCAGCGCTAGAGCGCATACAGTCCCTTTATAGTACCGTTTCGGAACAGCGACGGGAGTTGGCTGCCTTCCACGAGCATACAACGCGTGAGCATGAAGTCGCGGAAAAAATATTCGCTAACGTAATTTCTCAGGGGGATCCTGATCTTCCTATGATGCGTGCATTACGCAAACCAGCGGAGGCGTTTAACGGGGATATGGTTCTCGCGGCACGTAATTCGTCCGGCGGGGTAAATCTCATGGTTGGTGACTTTACCGGCCACGGCCTGGCAGCAGCCATTGCCGCCATGCCTGTCGCGGACGTGTTTTACAAAATGTCGGCAAAGGGCTTTCCCATCGAAGATATTATTCCGGAGGTCAACTCTAAAATTAGAAACTTGCTTCCTACCGGTCGGTTTTTGGCGGCGATTTTGATCCATGTTGAAACGCAATGTAGGTCTATTCAGGTATGGAATGGTGGTATGCCTGATGTTATTGTCGCCGATAAAGACGGAAAACTCATACACCGCTTACCATCTACGCGAGTTCCACTTGGTGTGTTGGACCCAGTTGAGATGAACCCAAAGCCTGAGGTAGTAGATATTCAGCCCTCGAATCGTCTCTACGCATTTTCCGATGGAATAATAGAGACAGTCGATGAGGCTGGAGAAATGTTTGGTCAGCACAGACTTGAGCAACTTATAGGAGAGTACGCAGGCAAAACGGGCCTGACCAATTCTTTGACAGCTACGCTGGAAGAGTATAGGAAAGGCGGAGTTCAAATAGACGATATAACTCTTCTCGAATTTGATTGCGAGCCAAATCTACTCATTAGACTCAATGAGAACAAAAACTCAGTAAGCCGAAAGCCAGCAACCCACTGGTCCATGAATTTAAAGCTCCAACACGATGTGTTGAAGTCGATGGACCCGTTGCACGTGCTGATTCAGGCGCTATCTGAAATTCAAGGTTTTCATGGGCAGCGCGAGCATCTATTCAGTATATTTTCTGAGTTGTATAACAATGCCTTGGACCATGGCTTATTGAATCTGGATTCGTCCATGAAATACAGTGCTGATGGATTCACCGCCTATTATGTGGAACGCGACACCCGGTTAAGGGCCCTGGATGCTGGTCACATAGACATTCAATTACATCATCAGCCTACAGAGCAGGGTGGGCGTTTGACGATAGAGTTCGAAGATTCGGGAGAAGGATTTGACTACTCCAAGCATAACTGGGAGCTTTCTGACAACATGACTCACTCAGGCCGCGGGCTTTCTATCATTAAGCAGCTCTGTTCAAAAATAAGTTTTAGCGGCAATGGAAACACAGTACAAATCGTCTTTGATTGGAAGTTCTAACTTTCCGGCTGCAGACTGCTGACCTTCAGCGCCAACTCCTTTTCCCCAAGCTTAAGAGACTGTGACTCTGCCGATTTAATATTGATCACGGCCAAACCAAGGTACTCGTCTTTGGATGCCGGTGCACAATAGACCAGATTACCCACGCTTTGTGTGTTGGATGAGTCGATCTCAAAGATTTTCTCGTTACTAACAGGCATGGCTTCTGAGGTTTTAAAACTTACGAGGTACATGCGTTTTTTCAGGTTCCCCAGGTAGTGCATTCGCGCTACGATCTCCTGGCCGGGGTAGCACCCTTTGGTGAAGCTGATACCCGTTAACCAGTCCAGGTTGACCATCTGAGGAATAAACGCCTCCACTGTATCCTGAAAAACTTCCGGGATGCCGCAGCGAATCTTCGCCAACCGCCAGGTATGACTCGCGACGGCTTTCGCCTGTGCGCAAAGGGAATTCCAGGCCGCTTGTGAATGATCGATTTCCACTAAAAGTTCAAACAACTCTTCCCGATTGGAGAGTCGAGTCACCAGGCCCGATTCCGTAGCAAAGGTGTCAAACTGATTTTCTGGGACTTTAAAGCCCGCTGCGGACACGTTTTTGGAACAGCCGCGGCCGGCAAGCCCTATGATGACGTAGTCTTCACTGACGTCTTCCAGCTTCACAGCCGAGCGCATCACAAACATTTGCAGACGCTTGAGGGTACTGGCCAGAATTTCTCTGGGCATGCGTATCACATAGCTTTCCCCAATTTTATGTAAAACAAACAGGGCCAGAATGCGACCCTTGGGGTGGTTATAGCTGCTAAGTTGACTGCGGCTGGGACTTAGTTCCTTCACATCATTGCTGGTCTGCCCCTGTAGAAAGCTTTGGGCATCTGCACCTGACACACGGATCAAGCCATAATCCAGGCAGGGTGTTACGCAGGCAGACGTGTCCAGCAGTTCATTGCTGTTTATTTCATCGCTAAATGTGACCAGATTGTGGTCATTTATTGTCGCGCCCTGTTGGATCAGAAACTCTCGCCAGCTTTGTTGCATAAATCGCCTCAGGTATTAGATCGGCATCTATTTTAACCAGTAAGCGAGTTTAAGAATACCCAGATTCAGCTGGGGGATTGTTGGAGGAGACTCGGTATTTTTCTTGCCTAATATTGAACAACTTACAGCAACTCACTATAGTGTTACTAAGTTGCTGCACTAGCACTAACACGACAAGTGATTCACACGAAAAGGATTTCTGTGACAGCGCACTCCAGGCCCAAGTTTCTTAGCCTACTGAAAATCAAGCTGCCGCTAACCGGCGTGGTCTCCATATTACACCGTATCTCCGGTGTATTACTGGTACTGAGTCTTCCCATTATCATTTCTTTGTTCGACCAGTCGTTACAGGGCCCCGCAGGATTTCAGACCTCAGCCAGCTTCATCGCCCAACCTGTCACCCTAATCATCGCTGTCGCCCTGATTTGGGCGGTGGCGCATCATTTTTTTGCCGGTTTCCGGTTTTTATTGTTCGATCTGGACATGGCGGTGACCAAGTCCAAGGCCCGTTTTGCCGCCACACTTGTCCTCTTGGCCTCAATGATATTGACTGTGTATATGGTGTGGTGGTGGTTTAAATGAACATGCGTGCCGGTGGAATTCGTCCTTGGGTCGTGCAGCGCGTCAGCGCCAGCTTTATGCTGTTTTACATCATTGCCTTTTTTGTCGCCTTGCTACTGAACGCGCCCCTGGATGCGCAGAGCTGGCGTGCCTGGTACCAGAATCCACTGGTCAATGTAGCAACCATGCTGTTCTGGGTGGCACTTCTGCTTCATGCCTGGGTTGGTGTGCGCGATGTGATTATGGACTATGTCTCTCATACTGGAATGCGTTTTTTGTCCCTGGCCTTTGCGGCAACTTACCTGGCTGCGATGGGACTTTGGGTGTTTAGGGTTTTAATATTGGTGTCCGCCTGATGGAAATAGCACGTAGACGTTTCGATACTTTGGTCATCGGTGCGGGGGGCGGTGGCCTACGCGCGGCACTGCAACTGGCGCAGGCGGAGGCGCACGTAGCCGTGGTGTCCAAGGTGTTTCCCACTCGCTCTCATACTGTCGCTGCACAGGGGGGTATCAACGCCGCTCTGGCCAATGTCTTACCTGATAACTGGCACTGGCATATGTATGACACCATCAAAGGCAGCGATTACCTGGCAGATCAGGACGCCGTGGAGTACATGTGTCGCGCAGCCTCCCATATTGTCTATGAACTCGAACATTCGGGCTTGCCCTTTTCCCGTCTGGACAGCGGCAAGATCTACCAGCGTCCCTTCGGTGGGCAGAGTCAAAATTTCGGAGGTGCCCAGGCCGCCCGCACGTGTGCCGCCGCAGACCGCACGGGACACGTCCTTTTACACACCCTGTATCAGCAGAACATTAAGGCCTGCAGTCATTTTTTCGATGAATACTACGCCGTGGACTTGATCCATGATGAGGAAGGATATGTACAAGGGGCCCTGGTTTTGTCCATCGAATCCGGTGAGCCACTGATTATCGAAGCCAAGACCACACTCCTGGCCACAGGCGGGGTAGGGCGGATCTTTCGTACCAATACCAATGCCCGCATCAATACCGGTGACGGCATGGGTATGGTGTTGAGGGCTGGTATCCCATTGGAAGATATGGAGTTTTTTCAATTTCATCCGACGGGCATCGCGGGCAAAGGCATGCTCATTACGGAAGGCGTGCGCGGAGAAGGTGGCTATCTGGTCAATAAGCATGGCGAGCGTTTTATGGAAAAATACGCCCCCAATGCCAAAGACCTGGCCAGTCGGGACGTGGTCAGTCGTGCCATCTACACCGAAGTCAAAGAAGGCCGCGGCTGTGGACCCAATGGCGATTTTGTCTACCTCAAGCTGGATCACCTGGGTGCAGACGTAATCAAAAAACGCCTGCCCGGCATTCGGGACATGGCCCGCACCTTTGCCGGAATCGATCCTATCGAACAGGCGATTCCGATTTATCCGACAGCCCACTATACAATGGGTGGTATCCCCACCAATCGACACGGCCAGGTCGTGGTCCCCTTCAAGACCCAGGGCGAAGAACCCATTCCCGGTTTGTATGCCGTGGGTGAGTGCGCCTGCGTCTCGGTACATGGTGCCAATCGACTGGGCGGAAACTCCCTGCTGGATATCGTGGTCTTCGGACGCGCCGCCGGCAATCACATCATCGATTTTCTAAAGAACAACCGTTATCACCGCAAGCTCAACAACGATAGTGTAGATAAGGCTATGGCGCGTCTCACCCGTTGGGATCAAAAGGGCGAGGGTGAAAGTGTGGACGCCCTGCGCAGCGAATTGCAAAAAGAAATGGAGACCCATTGCGGTGTGTTCCGCAATGAAGAGATCCTGGCCGAAGGGGTGGAGAAGGTGCGCAAGATTCGCGATCGTGTGAAAGACGTGCGCCTGCAAGACCACAGCAAGATCTTTAACACCGCTCGCATCGAGGCCCTGGAACTAGAAAACCTGGTCGATGTGGCGCTAGCGACCATTCACTCCGCATTGGCGAGAAAAGAGAGCCGCGGCGCCCATAGCCGTGTGGACTTCCCCGATCGGGATGACAAAAACTGGCTCAAACATACACTCTACTATCGCGAAGGTGAGAGGCTGGATTTCAAACCCGTGCGCATTAAACCCCTCACGGTTGAAAGCTTCCCGCCCAAGGAACGTGTTTATTAATTAATCAAAGTCTTATTACAGTTTTTAGACTCAAGGTACGATTAACACAGTAGGACAAGTAAACAGACACACTATGCGATTCTCCATCTACCGTTACGATCCGGAAAAAGACGATAAGCCCTATATGCAGGACTTTACCCTGGATGATGTGGGGCCTGAGACCATGGTTCTGGAGGCGCTCACCCGTATCAAGGCCATGGACGAAAGCCTGAGTTTTCGCCGTTCCTGCGGTGAAGGGGTGTGCGGTTCCGATGGCATGAACATCAACGGCACCAACAAACTGGCCTGCGTCACACTCTGTTCCAGTTTGAGCCAACCCATTACCATACGCCCCCTTCCAGGCATGCCGGTAATTCGCGATCTGGTGGTGGACTTG
>JAOUPJ010000458.1 GCA_029879945.1 Gammaproteobacteria bacterium | reverse complement strand
CTGGGGTTATATAAGTCATAAAATTTATCAAGTGATTCATAAACACGATTAGCGAAACCACCTTTTTTCCAGATGTTGAATATTTTTAACTGTGCCAATGGAACATTGGGCGAATCCGGGTGTGTTTTTATAAAATAGCTCTGAGTCTCAGCCGCATCTGAAAATCTGAATTGTTTTTCATAGATTTCACCAATGTGAGCGTAGGTATAATATAGGTATTTAAAATCTGGCTTGTCTGCAAAATACTGGTTGAGCTTTTCGACGCCACCAAGGTATGAGAATGAAAGGCCTATAGCACGAAAATATTCTTCAAACATGTCCTTTTCTGAATTGTTTAGCTGGTCATATTCACTAAAATCATGGTATGTGACGGTATCAAGGAAGTCGTCAACGGCCTCTATGTAGTATTCCTGCTTGAATCTTGCCCAGCCTCTTTTGAATCTGGCCTTTTCATAAAAACGCTCATTCTTTTTGGAGACAATAACATCGGTGTAAGCGTCCTCAGCCTTACTGTACTGTTGCCGTGAAAATGCAATTTCGGCAAGTCTAAACTGGCTTTCTATATAGTAGGGTGATTTTGGGTGGTTTTTAACAAGTCGTTGCAGCGCAATTTCAGAGTTATGTTGATCACCTTTTTGATCGTAGGCATTCGCAAGATTATAGAGAATTTGGTCATTTTTTCTGGATTTGGGATATTCCTTTATTGATGTGCTCAGCAGTTCGATAGTTTTGTCTAATCTGGAATTGTATAGTTTATCATCCAGATCTTCATCACCACCCTTAGCCAGATTCTCCTTTTCCTTCATCAGCTTGTTGCCAAGCTCAAATTCTAATTCAGCAAGCCGTGCAATGGCATCCTGTCTTGCTTTGTCAGTTTTTGTGGAATGGCGCAGGTATTCTGCATAGGCCATCCGTATTTCATCATCCGTTTTCGGTCTGTTGAAGGCATTGGTCGCCTGTTGTTGCTTGTTCGTGACGTCGATGTCACGCAAGGTCAATGGTTTTTCCTGTGTGGTGCAGGAAACCAGCGAAATTATTAGTAATAAAGGTATATAAGATTTCATTTAATTTGTTGCCAAACTATTGTCAAATATGCGGGCCAGGCCATATCTGGCCTGGTTCAGATAGCTTTGCAGATATTCCTTTCGTTGCAATAATAGCTGTAAGTTTATGTTTTTTAACGATATTTTGTTGTCGCTGTATAGCCTGTCGTATTGCTGGCGTAATTTTTCAGGGAGCTTAGAGGCAGTTTTCTCCATTGCTAGAAGTCTGATGTAATTATCAAAAAACGATCCTGGGTATTGAGATGAGTAATCAAACTCATTGCTTCGTATTCGTATGGTGTTCTCCGTGAGAGATATTTTTGTCATGCGCAGCAAATTCTCATCCATCCTGATGATTTCTTCGATGCGGCTGATCCTTTCCTGGTAATACGTTATTGCAACGTTATAGGCTGATGTGGCAGTGAGGTTTTGCTTGAGTTTTCCATAGGTGTATGGAAGAAGCAGATATGATTCATCAACAGATAGATCGGTTGTTTTCTTGTCTTTTAATATTTTTATGGCGTTAAGTGCGCCGATAAAATCATCCTGATTGACCGCGCTCAGAGCAATGCCAAGTAGCGCCTTGTTAGTGTAGGGGCTTGTAAGGCTGACGTTTCGAAATGCATCTCGGGAGTTACGAAAAAATTCTTTTCTTAGTAAGGCATAACCCAGCACCAGATTAAGCCGATCTGCCATTAGATGGCTAAGATGCTTATTGTGTTTTGTAATCGTATCATTAATTACAATATGTGCATCTGTCCACCAGTCTTGCCTGATATATGCAATTGCGGTATTTAATACAGCAGACGGGTAATATTTCGACGATGGGTTGATCTTTTTGTAGTGTTTAATCGATCCCCGATGATCCTTTTGATGTTGTAAAATTGTGCCTGTCATTAGGTAGGCGTAATTGGCATTTTCAGGCGAGAGTTCATTGCTTATGTCGTTCAGGTACTCAAGGGCACTTTGCCAGTCTTTTCTTTGCATAAAGAATTTAGCAAATTCAAAAGAAATATTTGATGTGGCTGATTTGCTGGCTTCTACTTGAGCTGTTTCAAATATATGTTTTGCACTTTGCCAGTGGTTGTTTTCGAGAAGAATGGCCGTCAGAGGCACGACTTCCTGAGCATCGATGTTGGCAAGAATAGTTTCTAAATTGTGATGTATCAGCGCGATAGCGTGAATGGATTTGCCTGCTTTTATATCTGCATCAACAATTTTCCTGAG
>JAOUPJ010000457.1 GCA_029879945.1 Gammaproteobacteria bacterium | reverse complement strand
GCACACGGAAAAGAAAAAGGGGAAAGAAACTGCTTACTTATATACTTATTAGCTTATTTTTTCATTTTTCTGGTGGTTGTTGAGAGTGCCTACGCTGAGCGTGTTTTTCCGCAAGGGAAACTATGAAGCACTTAGGAGAGCTCAGGAAAAGACGGATAGGACAATAGGCAACCTGTTGAACAAGCTTGTAATGGATTATCTTCAAGACCTCGTTGCCAAAGAAGAGAAGGGCGCTCTCAGGAGCGCAAATTAGACGAGAGTACGGAGATTGCGTGCATGCGCAATAAATCGTCTTGAGTGGTAGAAATGAGCGGACAGATTACGGCTGAAAAGGTGTTTGAACAAGCTTTAGAGTGGTTTAGATCTAATTACGGGAATTACGATTTCTTTGTGGAAAGAGATGCGGTATGGGTGATCCAGCAAAAACTAAGAGAGATAATAGCTAAGAATCTCCTTCCATTTGAGGTCTACAATGATTTTCCAATAGTAAAAGCTCGTCGCCGAAGCCTTACCACCGACTTGGCGATTATGAACAAACAAAATGAAGTTGAACTTGCGATAGAGTTCAAATATGAACCAGATCACCAAAGAGGAGTAGGTATAAACAAAAACATTTGGCCGAGTAAACTATCTCCTTCTGTTGTTTTTTGGGGAAAGGAAGGTGTGAAGAAAGATGTGGAAAAAGCGAGACGTTATGTGGATCAGAAGAAGGCTAAATTAGCCATCAGCATTTTTGTAGATGAAGGTAGTTTGTTTCGGCACAGGGAGCCACATCAAAACACAAGATGGGTTGATTGGGATTGTGGAGGCAAAAATCCCAGAAAAATCTCTCTGTTAATCGGATATTTCAAATAGCTTTCTGTTGCACGTGCATAACCAAGGAACCAAGACGTGTGGACAATTATGTTGTCGCAGCATAGTTTGAGCTTTTACAAATACTGGAGAGAAAATTATCGATGGCCCTTGAATAACACTCCGCAAAGTTCAGAGGAAAGGATAGCAGGATTATTAAGTGAAACTCGCATTGCTTTGCGCAACCTTAACTCTTTGGGAAAACCTTTGCTACAAAAAATACACTTTTGGAAAACGCAAAATCGCGGAAGGACTACTGACAAATATGCTCAAATTTTGGATAACAACACAAAAATAATACCGAATCTTCAAAAATTGTTATTTTCTGTTTCCAAACCTACCTCATTGCAGTTCATCGAAGAGTTAATAAGTGTTCTGAGAATCAAATACGCCAACTTACCAGTTTGTTCAGCACAGATCAGTTTTCTCTGCAATCGAACCGTTCCAATTCTTGACAGATTTGTTGCACAATTCTTTAGTCGTACAGTTTCTCCAAGAATATTAGATTTTGCTCAATTCAACATGCGTGAAGTTTTAAGAGACATCACGACCGTAAGCTTCGTAATTGAAGATGATGGAACGTATAGATGTAGACCTCGATTAGCGGTATACCAAAAACAGAACTTCGTTCGAAACAGGGATCTCTTCGTATCTAAGCTATTGCCCGAGCTTAATCGTATCGCAAAAGAGCTGAACAACCAGCAAGTAACGTATCAAGACATATACGGGAAGCCTAAAGAGTTCACTGGTGTAGACGTTGAAATGGCAGTTTTTGCATTTGGAACACAAAATAGACACTATTTCCAATGCTGGTATGAAGGGCAACCGATATACTTAGATTTCTAACAATGAGCAAAACCAAATGAACGCAGTATTTTTTTCCCGGAAAAAGTAGACTTTTGCGTTTAGTAGGAAAATAAAGGCGCGGGGGTTCTTTTGCGCAAACGAGAGAGAATTGAAGTTGCAATCCTTATTGCTTTAGCTATGCACATCTGCAAAAGTCTTTTCTGGAACCCAAAACTTGCGTGTGCACAAAGTTTTTCAACGGAACAATAACTCTTCTTTCACGGTGAAATGTTTGACTAAAGGTGTTGCCATAAACGTTGGAGTTAACACAAATGCTGAATGGGGTGGTTTCCGAGGACCCATTTTCTCAGACGGTTCCTTTGAATTCATACACATCCCTTGGAAACGGAAATATGGAATGATAGAGCCTCCACCGAAGAAATATGACGAAATGCCATACAGTTCTTACGTTCCGGATAGTCTAAAAAACGAGTATGTTCTTGTCTCACCTGATTTCTATAACTGCACCTATGCCAGCACCACAGATGCTCCCGCCAACAAACCTATACTTGGTCTTAAGAAAGGGGATACTCTCCTATTCTATGCAACACTTGACTTCAGCGATGAGAAAGGA
>JAOUPJ010000012.1 GCA_029879945.1 Gammaproteobacteria bacterium | reverse complement strand
CGTTAATTGGCGTCGGGTACACCACCACGGTTCAATTGAGGATGCACAAATATTGAGCAGGTACCAGATGTTGGTAGCATCCGCTCACAAGTAAGGAGCATCCCTAAAAAATTGATTGGATCAATTCCAATAGAGCGACTACTAAATCTAAACTAACACTATAGTGTATTTGAGAAACACCCGTAATTCATTGATTTTAATATTTGTTAGTTTCATTGGGGTTTAAAAGTCCATTAAAGTAGAGGGATTTAATGGACGATAGAGGTATCTAGGGGACCTGGAAACAGAGTAGATAGGTAGTGCCAGTCTTTGCCAGGTTTAGCATTCCAATAATAAATGGGAAAGCTACGTGAAAAATGATTGGTAAAGACAACAATCAACAAAAAAAATCAGGATCCAGTACAAGCAATCATCAAAGTGATATGTTTGATCGGATCTTTTATTCTCGTAACCCTATATATTACACCGCTGATTTGAGCACCTTTGCCTATTCACTAAAGTCTAGTGTCCCCAAGAGCCTGTCCACCGAATTTATTAGCGAGCTGGAGTATTTACTAACAGCCATTTCGGATTTAAAGCAGGAAATCGTATTTGATAAAGCGAAGGCATGGATGGAAGTCACATCCAAGAAATTTGACAAATCGCTTGATATAAATCTTGAAAGACGAAAGCTTATCATCAAGCTCCCCAGCGATCTTGAAATGAATGCAGACACCGTTGCCGCTCTAAATCGATATACAAAAAAGGGAACACAGATCGCTATCGATCATGAGATTCTCATGCAAAAAATGCATCCCTTGGCCTTGTCAGCCAATATTGCATGTTTTGATTTGCGTGGAAAAAAGACAAGTGAAATTACTGAGAATTTCTACCGTATTAAGAATGAATCACTGCAATATGCAGCGTTTAACGTTAATCACTGGGAACAATTAGAACTTGTAAAGAAGCTTGGATTTCAATACTTTTCTGGGACCCTTTTTTACAAACCAAAACCAAAACAGAATGATGAAACAACTGAGGGTAAATTTGCAGTTTTACAATTGTTGGCAAGATTGCAAAGCCCGAATGTCCAAATTGAAGACGTAAACAAAATAATAGCGAAAGACAAATCTATTAGTGAAAAGCTTTTGAGCTACATCAATAATCCCGTTTTCAATTTGCGTTCGAAGGTGTCTTCCGTTCAGCAGGCCTTGGTTCTTCTGGGCCTAAACGCCTTAAGGCGTTGGTTGCTAGTTGCCGTACTAACTGAAATTAGCCCCGATTCCATTGAGTTGATGAGAATGGCATTGATCAGGGCCAAAATGTGCGAACAGTTGGGCGAAACACAACAGAAGGTAAACACAGACAATAACTTTTTGATCGGTCTCTTCTCTTCCCTTGATATGTTAGTGGGGCGACCGATCGAGGAAATCGTAGTTAAACTAAAGCTCGAAAAAGCGATAGCGGACAGTATTCTAAAGTTTAGGGGAGCGGGTGGGATTGCCTTGTACGGCGCTAAGGCCTATGAAAGGGGAAGCTTTGACAAGCTGTCAAAACTGCCTTACTCCACAGAAGAATTAACACATGCGTACAAAGAGTCTCTTAAATGGGCTCAAGTGGCTTTAGCGAGCTTCGTTAGATAATCCATTATGACAAAAAACAGCGAAAACCTAAAACAGTCTGTATTCGTTGGTCGTCAACCAATCTACACATCAGGCTTAGATGTGTTTGGTTACGAACTACTCTATCGTAATGGCGATGTGGCGCAATCAGGCGTTACGACCGATGGTGACCACGCTACTACGCAGGTCATTGTAAACACGTTTATGGAAATTGGATTCGATCAGCTAGTTGGTAAAGGTTGTGCTTTTATCAATCTTACTCGTAGCTTTATAGACGGCTCCATGCCTCTCCCCTTTCCAAAAGATAGAGTGGTCTTAGAAGTTCTTGAAGATATTCCTCCGGAACCCAAGGTAATAGGGGCGCTTAAAAAACTAAAAGATGACGGTTACACAATAGCGCTAGACGACTTTATTTACTCGCCTGCGCATCAGCCTTTTGTAGACCTGGCAGACGTTATCAAAATTGATATAAAGGCTTTGACCCCCTCTCAATTAGTGGCTCACGTGAGAAAACTCGGTGTGGGAAAGAGAAAGCTTTTAGCTGAAAAAATTGAATCCATGGACGATTTCAAGTTTTGTAAGCAGTTGGATTTTGATTACTACCAAGGATATTTTCTTTCTAAACCAACTGTGGTAGAGGGAAACCGGCTGCCCTCAAGTAAGCTGTCTATTATGCATCTATTGGCGAGGCTGCAGTCCCCTGATGTTCCCATGAATCAATTGGAATCTCTCGTTAAAAGGGATGCCAGTTTAACCTACAAATTACTTCGTTATGTTAACTCTCCTAGCTTGGCGCTCGGCAAAAAAGTATCATCCGTACAGCAGGCACTGATTCACCTAGGTATTAACGTACTTAAGCGTTGGGTAATGCTCATAGTAATGTCTGGTGTAAGTGACAAATCAGATGAGTTGACCCGGGTTTCCATGATTCGGGCAAGAATGTGTGAATTGCTTGCGAAGCAAATGAGGAAACCGGAGACGGACGAATATTTCATCGCAGGTCTGTTTTCGACCTTGGATGCGATGTTGGATCTGCCCATGTCGGAAGTGCTTGAATCTTTACCGTTGTCTGAGCGCGTGAATGATGCGCTTCTTAATAAGACCGGTAGTCTAGGAGAGGTTTTGTCTTGTACCCTGGCTTACGAAAGAGGAATAAGGGATCAGACTACGTGTAAGTCCGTCCCTGAAGCCCGCATTCGCGATATCTATCTGGAGTCTATTGCGTGGGCGAATGACGCAATGGAAAACATGCTCGTCTAGACCGATTTCATTTTCTTTTTGATTTCAAGAGCACAAAGAAAATTGGTGACTTAAGTGCCTTGCTTGGTCACGTCCACATAGAGCGTTAGCCGTTGCCCAGGCTGAAGATATTTGTTTTTTGATAGTGAATTCCAACGAATTAAATCCTTAACGTTCACTCGAAATTTTTGGGAAATACGCGCGAGTGAATCCCCTCTGCGAACTCTATAGCGAATTTTTTGCGTTCGGTTGTGTGGGGAAAACTGACTTGCAGCTCTGATCGCTGAACCACCTTTGGACCAGATCACCAGTTTTTGTCCAGATTTCAGGGTGTCTCGGGGAGCAATACCGTTCCATTTTGCTAGGACTCGTACATTTACTCCAAACTTGCGAGATATATCCCAAAGGGTATCTCCTTGGCGCACGCGATAGATGCGTTTTTGGCGATTTTTGGGCTTGGTATTTTGTATGCGCTCCAGGCGCTGTTCGGCGCTGAAGGTGTAGCTAGAAAGGTTTTTTGTGGCTACCGGAATGATCAGGCTCTGCCCCTCACGAATCATATTGCCGCGAATATTATTGATTTCCTTGATTAGTTTGACGGTGGTACTGTACTTATCCGCGATCGCTAACAAGGACTGGCCTTTTTGTATTTCGTGCCTACTCCATTTGATACGTTCATTTGGGTCCAGCTTTGTAAGATTTTCTTCAAAGATCTCCACGTTTTCCACTGGGACCATCAGTCGGTGGGGTCCCTTTGGATCTGTTGCCCAGCGGTTGAAGCCGGGATTCAGTAGATACAGTTCTTCCAGATCAATCTCCGCTAGATCGGCGGCCAAGGCCAGATCTATTTGAGACCCTGTTTCCACCATTACCATATAGGGCTCATTGGCGATAGGATCTAGGGAAATATTAAAATTTTCCGGATTTTCAATTATTTGCGCTATCGCTAACAGCTTAGGTACGTAGCCTTCTGTTTCATCAGGCAGCTGTAGAGACCAGTAATCAGTGGGCTTTTGTTTCTTTTTGTTCTTGCGAATGGCGCGTTTTACGGTTCCATGGCCCGAGTTATAGGCGGCCAGCGCCAGCATCCAGTCTCCATCGAATTGACGATGTAGCTGTTCTAACAAGTCCAGGGCTGCACGAGTAGAATCGAGAACATCCCTGCGTCCGTCATACCACCAATTCTGTTTCAGTTTGAAAAGCCGCCCAGTGCTAGGAATAAATTGCCAAATTCCAGCAGCGCGCCCATGGGAGTAGGCAAAGGGCTGAAAAGCGCTTTCTACTATGGGTAATAGAGCGATTTCCGAGGGGATACCGCGCTTCTCAGTTTCTTCGATGATGTAGTGTAGATAGCGTGCGGCCCTGGCGGCTACGCGATTGACGTAGGCGGGGTGTCTTTTGTACCAATTTAGGTTGGCATCTATGCGGGCATTTTCCTGATAGGGCAGCCCAAATCCCTCGCGCACCCTGTCCCACAAGTTATCGGGTTCGACAAGGTTTAGGTAGGCGAAACCACCATCGGGGCGACGTTTGCCGGCCTCAAGATAAACTTCTTTTTCTAGGGGTATTTGATGCGCCAGCTCCCCTTGCAGTACGGGCGTGCCGGTGGAATAGGCACTGGGAGAGACAATCCAACGCTCGGGGTAGTCATCGTTTACCCAGGGAGCGGACCAGGCAGAGGGTTTATCGTCGATCAGATCGACTTTTTTTGCATCTATGGGTCTGGTGTGGATTGAACTACAGGCCGTCAAAGCGGAAACAAGGGCCAGAACGTACAATTTACCTACAATATGATTCAATTTTATACAGGCCTTTGTTGCTAAAGCATTTTCCATTGGGGTATATGATTCCACAAATACTAAGTTTTTCCAAGATTGACTTTAACGCACATATTGAGCCACCCAGTTTTCTAAGCGCATCGGATCTGGAATGTATATATAACGGTATATCGATGGGCTATCTTTAGTTTGTAGTCACAGTGAGTTAAAGTGCGAGATAGAAATAGTCGATAAAAGCTGTTTGCCTAATGTTTCATCCTTTCAATCAGTGGAAAAGAAAAGCCGGCCGAAAGCATAAGCGTGGGCCCTGCGGTAAGCTGCGCGATGTGAGGCGCAGTTTGCGGGAGTGGTATGGATACGGCGTCGGCGAAGCAGTTGCAGAAGAGGAGCGGGCTCAGCTTGGCGAGGCGCTCACCACCTTGTTTGGTTATCATTTGGTCCAACTGGGCCACATCAATGATTGCGAACATCTCAGTAGCAGTTATATACGTCACCAAGTTGTGCTGGATTTGGATTTAGAACATACAGACTTGAAAACCCAGTGTTATTCTGAGCCCGGCGATCTTCCCATTGCGACAGACAGTGTAGATGTTGTGATATTGCCACACGTTCTGGAGTTTCACGCCGATCCTCACCGGGTGTTGCGAGAAGTGGATCGAGTTCTCGTACCCGAAGGGCATGTTGTGATCCTGGGGTTCAATCCTTGGAGTATATGGGGTGCCTTTCGTAGTGTGCTACGATTTAAAAAAGAGGTGCCCTGGTGTTGCGCCTCCATTTCCCCTTTTCGGATGAAAGACTGGTTGTCACTGTTGGGATTTGATACGGAACACGTCCATACCTTTTTCTTTAAACCGCCAATAGGAAACAGAAAATTTCTGGCCAAACTTTCTCTGTTTGATCGTGTTGGCGAACGGGCATGGCCTGCATTTGGAAGTGTCTACCTGTTTGTGGCACGGAAACGGGTTTCCACCCTTACCCCTATCAGACCACGTTGGCGTGCTAAAAAGCGTGTATTAAATCCGGGATTGGTTGAGACGCGCAATGAGCACTGAACACGTCACGGAAATTTTCACAGATGGGGCCTGTCGTGGGAATCCGGGGCCGGGAGGCTGGGCTGCCTTGTTGCGTCATGGTCAGCACATTAAGGAGATTAGCGGCGCCCAGGCGATGACTACGAACAATCGCATGGAGTTGCTAGCGGTTATAGAATCACTGAAGCATTTAAAAAGGGGTTGTGTCTTGGCTATCACGACAGACTCTCAGTACGTAAAAAACGGCATCAGTGAATGGATAAAGAACTGGAAAAGGAATGGCTGGAAGACAGCAGCGAAAAAGCCGGTTAAGAATGAAGATTTGTGGCGTGAACTCGACGAATTGGCCAGCCAGCATCAGATCCGCTGGCACTGGGTGAAAGGACATAGCGGGCACGAAGAGAATGAGCGAGTGGATCAATTGGCAAACGAGGCCATCGATCGATTACTAGAGGAATGACATGAGGCAAGTCGTATTAGATACAGAAACAACGGGACTAGAACCCGAGGCCGGACACCGAATTATCGAAATTGGTGCGGTGGAGCTCAGTAATCGTCAGTTAACGGGTCGGGTGTTTCATCAATATTTGCAACCTGATCGCGAGATTGATGAAGGCGCGTTGGAAGTTCATGGTATTACGGCCGAATTTCTTGCCGATAAACCACGGTTTGCCGATATAGTGGATGAGTTTCTGGAGTTTGTAAAAGACGCGGAACTCATCATACACAATGCGCCTTTTGACGTGGGTTTCATCAATCATGAACTGACGTTGTGCGATAGTAAACGGGGACGCCTTGAGGATCATTGCAGTATTTTCGACACCCTCGTATTGGCGCGTCAGTTACACCCGGGTGCACGAAATAATCTGGATGCCTTGTGTAAGCGCTATGAAATAGATGGCTCACACCGTGAACTTCATGGTGCCTTATTGGATTCGGAAATTCTTGCCGATGTCTATCTGGCTATGACAGGCGGTCAAGTCACCTTGAGTTTAGGTGGTGAAACGGTGGAACAAAACGATCAAACCGTTCGACCAGTCAAGCGCATTGATTCAGATCGATCGTCCCTGCGTATCATCAAAGCGAGTGAGTCGGAAGTTAAACAGCATAGTGACTATCTTCAAAAGCTGGCTAAGTCTTCCGGGAGCAAATCGGTTTGGGAGGCTCTCACAGAGCGTGGCTAACCTGAATTGATGGGTATGGTAAACAGATGTGAATTGATCTGTAGATGTACCCAGATACTCAAGGCATAACCCAGTGCGATGACCGGGGTCCATTTGAGATGGGAGAAAAATGTGTATTGTCCTTTGGCCTGACCCATCAGGGCCACGCCTGCAGCAGAGCCAATCGACAATAAGCTTCCTCCCACACCCGCAGTGAGAGTTACCAATAGCCATTGCCCCAGAGACATATCCGGGTTCATGGTCAATACGGCAAACATGACGGGAATATTGTCCACAATTGCTGAAAGTATTCCGACCATTACGTTGGCGGTGGTTGCACCCCAGTCTACATACATCACTTCAGAGGCCAGGGCCAGGTAACCAATGAAGCCCAAGCCGCCCACGCATAACACAACCCCATAGAAAAACAGCAAGGTATCCCATTCCGCACGGGAGATTTTTCTAAAGACATCGAAAGGAACGACATCGCCAATCATTTCATTGGCTTTTTGTTCGGAGTAGGGAACATTCTGCACATATTTAGTGTGCGTTCTTCGCAGATAGTAACCAAAGAACTGCAAGTATGCCAAGCCTGTCATCATGCCGAGTACGGGGGGCATGTGTAAAAAATTGTGAAAGCTCACGGCTGTTGCGATGGTGAGTAAAAACAGAACAAGTATACGTTTGGCGCCACGTTTCATGTTTACACTTTCATTTCCACTAGCCGGGCTTACATTTGGAATTGCGAAATGCATAAACGCCGCGGGCACTAGAAAATTCACCACAGAAGGGATGAACAAGGTAAAGAAGGTAGAGAAATCCACCAGACCCTTTTGCCATACCATGAGCGTGGTGATATCACCAAAGGGGCTGAAGGCACCCCCGGCATTGGCTGCAACCACGATATTGATACAGGCAATGGCGACGAATTTTTTACTATCGACGCCCACGGCCATGACCACGGCACACATTAGGAGCGCGGTTGTGAGATTGTCTGCAATGGGGGAAATAAAAAATGCCAAAACTCCTGTTAGCCAGAAGAGCTGTCGATAGCCGAATCCTTTGTTGATTAACCAGGCCCGTAGTGCATCAAATACCAAACGTTCTTCCAGCGCGTTGATGTAGGTCATCGCCACCAGTAAGAAAAGAAACAGCTCAGCGAATTCAAGCAGGTTGTGGCGCACCGCGTTTTCTGTTACGCCAGTGATTCCCTGTTGAGAATAGACCAGGGCAATGAGGGCCCAGATGAGTCCTGCCGCCAAGATAACAGGCTTGGATTTACGCAGGTGGGTGAACTCTTCCAACATGACCAGAATGTAGGCGACGACAAATATTGCGATGGCCGTGAATCCAACCCAATGATTAGTGAGGTTTAGGGTTTGGGAAGCACTGGATGCTGCATAACCTAAGGCAGGTAGAGCAAAAAGCAAAATTAGAGGAAGGACTCTCAACTTGGTTTTCCTGTTTGAATTTGCGCCCATGCTAAGCTAGTGCCTCTAATTCGTCAATTCATGATAGGGAGGGTTCGCCTATCTATGTTCGTAAATCGATTCAGTCTTAGCCGCCAAGATGAAGTCATTTTCATGAAGGCCGTGAATTTTGTGTGTATAAAATATAACGGTGCAATACCCCCAGCCGAATTGAATATCTGGATGATGCATTTCTCTTTCGGCTAGTTCACCCACTTCATTAACAAATTCTAGAGCTTTCACGAAATTACCAAATCGATATTGGCGAGAAATTTTGTCGGCGTTTTCTGACAGCTGCCACTGTGGAATTTCTTGTAGCAGGCTTTCAGCGCTTTCTCGACTAAGAGGGGGGATCCCCCCTTGGCAAGGAGTGCATTTTTTGTTCATGAGTGACATCCCAGTCTCCCTGATAGGTGAACCGCTTAGGTCAGCGAGTTTAGCTGAAGTTTTGCGAAAAATCGCCGAATCTATAGTAATACACACGAAAATATCAGGGACAAGAATCATGGTGGCTTGCATTGTGCAAACACTGTGAAAAAGGACAGGGAATGACACAAAAAACAATCATAAATCCACTGCGAATTTGTGGCATCGATGTGGCCTCAGGGCTTCGAACGTGCGCGCATATCAAACCGGCAAGCCGGGATACGGGTATTCAGCTCGAGCAGAGACTGAATGGGAGGCTTGTCAGAACTGCTGTGGGATTGGAATCGGCACTCTTTGCAGGGCGTGTCGGCATCAAAACACCCCTGGGGCTGGTGTTTGGTCTGGAACCGCTGTTATCGGTACTCTTCGCCTTTTCCATCGATAACCTGGTGATTGAACTGGAGTCTGCCAATTTTCCGGAACTGAGTGGCGGAGCCTCGGCCTTCGTATTTCTATTGCAGTCATCCGGCTTGCGTAAACAGGGTGGCGAACGGGTGTGTGTTGATGCAAATGCCCCCGTCACATTTTCAGAACAAGGCCGATCTATCAGATATGCTCCCAGTGCAGAAGGACTTCGAGTCGCATACCTCAATCACGAAGATGAGGAGCTCGATGGTGGTGTATCCAATGCGGTGGTTCATCTGTCTAAAAGCGTCTTTGTAACGGAGATCTGTCACGGTCGTTTGCCAACTGAGCAAGAAAAAAAGACGCAAAATAACTGGTGGATTCAGAGAATTACGCGAAATTTTCATATTCTACAATTGATGGCAGACTTGGCTTTGCTAAATGCCAAATTGAATGGTGTGATCACCTTCCAGTCTGCCAGCCGAAAGTTGACCTTTGATATGGTGAGCTCACTTGGAATACAAGAGGCGGCAGATCAGTCGTCTGATGATATGTTGAAATTTAACAAACGAATTTTCACTCAATAAAAAATATTCCGGCTTGTTCTATTTTGTCTGCTAATCCTGTCTATACTTGATGTTGGCGGTAATAAATATTTTATCCCTACTACCTCAGGAGGAGACTAGTCCATGAACGAAGCGACCCAAACTCGAAAAGGGGCCACCAACAAATCCTCACAAAGCAGACGTGGTAAATCAGCAAGTTCTTCAAACCCTGTGAAATCTGAACCCATCACTATTTCTCTGGCCTATGAGACTCGGGAAAGCATGATACGAGTCGCTGCCTATTTAAAAGCGGAGCAGCGAGGTTTTGTGAATGGTTCGCCCGAACAAGACTGGCTTGAGGCTGAGCGAGAGGTCGACAAAAATTTGGCGGCGGCCTCCTAAAACTCATTTCTCCTTCCAATGTGGGAAATATAATTAATCTGTAACTGGCAGGCATTGCCGTTTTTCGATATAAACTCTCCCGGAAAGTTTAGGGCAGAGTCTTTTGTGAGTTTTCCCCGACATTATTTTTTATTACTCATTGTGCAGGTAAAGAATGTAAGTATTTGCTAATATTCTTTGCCTGCTTTGATAGTAAGGGTTCATTACGCCGCAAGGCCGCATGAGTAAAGGGATTATCAACTAGCTCTTGGTCAATTTTTACTATTTGTTGTATAATAAATAAATTTTATAGTAATTTTTCTATTCTGAGTTTGAACCAGTTAGACAGTAGTTGTAGAGTTGGCTCGGTCATCTGTATCAATAGCACGACTAGGGGTCATGGTCACCACTTAGTCGAGTAGAGGACTACGCTATATGCTCGCAACCTTATTACAATACGAGTTAGACCTTCATGTTGGCTGATCCCCAGCAATCGAATTTGAATACTGCCACTTTTCGCAAGATTCTCCAATTACTTGAGGGGTTATGCAAAACAAGGGCGGGGGCGGCTATTTACTCTCATATTGGCCAGATGCTGGAGGCTCAGGAGTCTTCTCAACTCCGGACTGAACAAACCCTTTGCACGCTTTTGAGGCAGTTGCTAGATGCCTATTCCATGCATCTTCCGCGCGAGTCTTCCTTGTATACCCAAATCAAGCTACTGCAGGTACGGTTGAGTCCGCCCTTGGGTGCATCTGAAATTACCGCCCTAAGACACTATATGCGTAATAATCTGAGCCTGGGCAAACAAGCAACGAACAATTTAACACCTAAAGATGTATCTGATGCGCTGGATTCGCTTATGGTGGCTTTCGGCGTCAAACCGCCCGGTGGGGTCGAAAGCGAGCAGGAAAAAAGGGCTTACAATTCCACGCCGGATTCTAGAGGGCACGCCGAGGTTGGCCATCAAGGTCCTGGATCTGTGACCAATTTTCGTGGCAAGGTTGAGCGCCGAACGGGCATGGGTGCTAGCGAATACGAGCCCTATGCAGAAGACTACGCCCAGCATGAAGCGGCTGGAAAGCCTAGGGTGATGGGTGAATCGGCGTCAGCCCAGGCAATTTTATTTGAGCGCCGACGCTCCGGGGACCGCGATGCAGCCGTTTCTCAGGTGGCTGGGGTGGCGCACCCGCTTGATGATGTGTCACAGGCAGAAATAACCCAGTCACTGGCAAAAACTGAAGAGTTTGGCGCGCTGCTGGAGTCCGGTCTGGCAAATTTGCGTACTGTTCAGGATGAGGGGCAGTTTTCCAAGCGTAAAGGTGAAGTGCTGGGGGAATTGGAAAAGCTGCTGAAAAGCCACCGCCACTTGACCAGTCATTTTGACAAGATGGTCAATTATCTCTCTTCCATTCAAACAGATAGTGAGCGTCTCAGTGAAGAGCTGAGTCGCGTCACCATGTTGAGTCTCACGGACGAGCTAACAGGGCTGCCCAATCGGCGGGCCTTTATTCAGCGTCTGCGTGATGAAGTGGCGCGGGTGCAGCGCTATGGACACACCCTGTCTCTGGCCATCATAGACCTGGATGACTTCAAGCCCATCAATGATACCTACGGACATCCGGCAGGTGACGCAGTGTTGAATACCTACGCCAAAGACGTGCTGACCACTTTCAGACGTCACGATATGGTCGCCCGATATGGCGGGGAAGAGTTTGCGTTGATCTTCCCCTACACCGAAACACAGGGTGCGCTGCAGGCATTGAAAAAGATCCAAAGTCTAGCGGTGGCCACAGCATGCAGATTGGAAAAAACGGCTATCCCTTTGCCCACTTTTTCCGCCGGATTGGCGGTGTATCATCGGGGGGAATCGGTGGATTCCTTAATCAAACGGGCAGACAGTGCCCTCTATAGCGCCAAAGACCTGGGTCGAAATCGAATTGAGATCGCCTGAGGGGCTGGCATTTCACCTCTAATTCTTCAATTCAGCGTTGCCATGCGTCTGTCTGTTACGTAGGATACGGCTTCTTTATTGTTTGAGATCAGGTTGATGGTGTTTCAGGGTGACGGGAATGATGCCACTGATAGCTGGGACCATACAGGGGTATTGCTCGTCAATCTGGGTACCCCAGAAGCCCCGACTAGTAGTGGATTAAGAAAATATCTTGCAGAGTTTTTGTGGGACCCCCGTGTGGTGGAGATCCCCCGTCCCTTATGGTGGCTGATCTTGCACGGACTGATTCTGCGTACGCGTCCCAAGCGTTCTGCCCACGCCTACCAGTCTATCTGGCAGGAGGATGGTTCTCCCTTGTTGTCGATTTCTCGACGTCAGCAAGCCGCCATATCTCACAAGCTGGGAAGTGCCGGCAACACATTCATTGTCGAGTTGGCCATGCGCTATGGAAAACCGTCAATTCCTCAGACGTTGAAGGCATTGAAGCGCCAGAAGGTAGGTCGAATCCTGATACTACCCCTCTATCCGCAGTATTCTTGCTCCACCACTGCATCGGCGTTAGATGCGGTTTTCGATGAATTGAAAAGCTGGCGTCGGCTGCCAGAAATAAGAACAGTAAATCAGTATTTTGATCATGAGGGCTATATACAGGCGCTGGCACATAGCATTCGCGCCCATTGGGAAAAACACGGCAAGGCCGACAAGCTCCTTATGTCATTCCATGGCACGCCCAAGTTTTTCTTCCAAAAGGGTGATCCCTATTACACTCAGTGCCAACGTACGGCGACACTGCTGGCCGAGTCTTTGGGCCTGTCTTCAGACCAGTGGGTTCAAACCTTCCAATCCCGCTTTGGCAAGGCAGAGTGGCTTCAGCCCTATACAGATCAGACTCTCGGCAAATTGGCTAAACAGGGAATCAACAGCGTACAGGTGGTTTGTCCTGGGTTTTCAGCCGATTGCCTGGAGACACTCGAAGAGATTCAAGTGGAAAATCAGGAAGTTTTTCTTGAAGCCGGGGGCAAGGAATATCAATACATCCCTGCATTGAACGATAGTGATTTACATATCGATTTCTTATCGAAGTTAATTACTCAAGAACTTCGCTAATCCTATCAATTTTTAAGACTTTCGCCCGATTTAACTGCCGTTTGCCAATAAACTATGGTAAATTTCAAAGTTAACTCTTTAGCATGCAGACAGACCACACTATGGCAATCAGAGGCAAACGGATTTGGATTAGCTGGCTCGGTGGCGAGAATCCTAAGATTGGGCCACAAGAGCTGACACTCAAATTACAGCAGAAAGGTTTTCAGACATATGGTTCTGACTGGATCAACGATAATGCCAAACTGGCATGGGCGGATCTGGGCAATACCCTTGCTGATCAAGAGGAGATAGACTTGTGGCTAATCTGTGTAGACGAATCCAGTCTGCAATCTACTGATATACGTTTTGGCCTGTCTCTTTGTGCCACCATAATTCGTGAGAGCAGAGGGTTTCAGTTTCCAATTTATCTTTTAGGGCTGGGATTCGAGCCAGGCCAGGAAGATTTACCTTTATTACTCAAGGACGTGGTCTGTTTTACGAGCAATACCCCAAGCTGGGATGCCAAAATACTTTCCTCCACATACCGTAAATCCAAATCGGAAGCGCCTCCTTATCGCGTCTCTGTGCGGGCCAATTCCTCATTTGGCCTTTGGTTCGAGCTGGGTCCTCGTGAAGGGAGCTGGGATGGGATAATGGCCGGAGTCGATCAAATGGATGGCATTAAAATTACCCATCATGCCGTGGGGCCTAAGGGGGTGTTACCCGAGAAGGCTACGATGGAGTACCCCATACAGGGTATAGTGGCCGAAGCGGGGGATGACTCATTCACCCTCTGGGCAGCAAAGAATCACTTGGGTGAAGATCAATCCTATTATTTCAAGGTAGAGGGTCAGCCCAGTAAATTGATGTTTGGCGCATATCCGGGATCAAGCCAGGAGATGGATATGCAAGTAATCAATCTAAGATGAGAGTGGTGTGGAGTAAAATGAATTCGACGAGTCGCAAATCTCACGTCCATCCTTTGGTGTTTTGTTTTTTTATGATTTTATACCTGGCCGGTACACAGGCTTATGCTGCACGAGGTGATCAATACTGGGTTGCGCAGGCCGGCGTGATGAACGTGGATGTCAATGATGCAACACCTTTGTATGCCGTTGGGACCTATTATGGGTATGGAATTAACAATCGAATATCACTCGAAGGTGAAATGATTTCTACTATCGAAGGTGGGGAGTACAAGGATGGGGATATCGACGGGCGATTTGAATTTGTAACACTGGCTACCTATGGTGTTTACCGCTTTCCTTTCTCCCGTTATACCTATCTAAAGGGGAAGTTGGGTCTTCTATTTGAGCAAGTGACAACCTATGAGGTTGTAGAAAACACGGGTACTTCTTTGGATTTTGCTGCTGGGGTAGGGTTCGGTTGGGCCTTAAGATCCGGCATGACATTCGAGTTCGAAGCCTCTCAACTGGAAGCAACCGTGACCTACTTTAGTTTGGGAACACACATAGCATTTTGATTACCTGATAGGGCCAAGCGTTAATGAATAATCGAAGCATGACTAACTCAAATTTTACGAATAGATATATATTGCAAGTTTCTGCGCTCTTGATGCTGAGTTTTGTTTTGTTTGCCTGTGGAACAGTACCCGTACCAGGTCTTGCTGAGTATCCTGTAACAAAAGATACCGACGTGGCTTCCAATTCGGGCCAGGATTCTTCGGAACAAGTCACGATTAACCAACAACGCAAGCCACGAAAGCTATTCAATACGGCTCGAGGATACTGGTTACAGGCCGTACGGGATCTACAAGTGGGAGAGGTGGAGGAAGCACGTCTTTCCTTGATGGAGGCGTTAACACTTGATCCCGATAGCAATACCGCACGAAAGCTCTTATCCCAGTTAGATGCAGACCCGGTTGTTGAACTGGGCAACCAAAATTTTCCACACAAGGTCGGATCGGGTGAGTCCTTATCTGTTCTTGCCAAGAACTTTCTCAATGATCCGCTAAAATTCCATATTCTTGCGCGATACAACAATATCGATAACCCCAGTAAGGTGCGCGCCGGGCAAACCATACTGATACCGGGTGCAAAGAAACAGGAATTGGCAAACGAGAAAAAGGCCAGTGAGCTGGAGATTGCCGTTAAAAAAGCCAATGTGGAATTTAAGAAAAAGCGCTACTCCAAGGTGATTGCACAGTTGGAAGGTGTGATGGATCAGATGACGGATGAAGAACCCGCTACTGGTAAAGCGAACGAACTACTGGCTTCCTCCTATCTTTTTACGGCTGAAGCCTTGATCCAAGAAGAAAAGTTTGATGATGCGCGCGTATTGGTGGAAAAGGCAGAAGATCTACAGGCTGATAATCCAAAGGTGGCGGGTATCAGACAAAAACTAGCCGATAGCTCCAAGTCCGATGCGCAATTTGAAGAGGGTATGCTTGCTCTAAATAAGGGTGACAAGGTCTCTGCCTATGAGAAGTTTGATGCGGTGTTGAAGGTTAAGCCAAATCATCGCCAGGCGGCAAGGCAAGCCTCTCTGGTGCGTGCTGAGGTCGGCGAGATCTACTATCGTGAGGCGCTTAAGCTGCAACGTAAACAAAAGCTAAAAGAGGCCATCGTCTTGTGGGATAAAGTGCTGGCTATTGATCCCGAGAACAAGAATGCGGGGGCGTATCGCGCAAAAGCTGAGGATCTGGACAAGAAACTGGAACAGTTTGCAGGAGATGCTGCTCCGTAGGTTTTAAGAGCCTGAGTCCACAATACTTTTCAGGCGTTGTTCCAACTGGTATGCCTTTTTTAAGCGTATCTTGGCTTTACGGTGGCTTGGATCCAAGTCACTTGCCAGTTTGAGATGCTTGATAGCCAAGGTAAGATCTTCACGATAAGACTTTACGCCTTTCTCATAGAGTGATTCTGCCAGGCTCAATTTCAGTCGCCTAATTCCATTTTCAATTTTCACTTCGTTAGGCAGCGGAAGCTCGTTGGTTTTGAGTAAGGTGTGCGCGGCAATCTGCATTTCCCCACTGCTTATCTGTTCTTGCGCCAGATTCATTAGAGATTTAAGGAGCAACTGCTGGGCCTTTTCATCCTCTGAATTGCTTGCCAGGTACTTGCTAATTTCACGTACGCTGCCTTCCCAGTCACCTTCCCCGTATAGCTCTGTGCCCATTTCCAGGTACGCTGATTCCTGGGGATCGGAAACATGTTCCGGAACCTTTTCTTCTGCAGTGGCCAAGACAGTCTTTTTACGCTTGCCCTTGATACGGTCCAGCTTGGCAATCTGAACCGACATGACACGCTGCTGCTCCAGGCTGCGTACTTGATGCAACAGTGATCTGTTTCTGGGTTCGTAAGAGAGTGCCTTGAGTAGGGCGTTTCGTGCAGCGTTTACGTTTCCCGCGTGTTTGAATTTGTTAGCCAGCTTCTCGAAATGCTTTGACTTTTTCTTTGTTTCCTCTGTCAGCGCCGCAAGCTTGTTTTTAAACGTAGTACTTCGTGGATCAATCGTATTCAAAACCTGATATTGCACCAAGGCATCGTAGAGGCGGTGCTGCTGAATCAGCTCTTCGGCATGCTGGATACGCGCCTCCAAATCGGCTCGTTGTAGTACTTTTTCCTGATTGGGCAGATACGGCGTGTTTCCACACGAAGCTAAAACCATGAGAAAAGGAGCTAAACAAAAATAGGATATAATATTTTTCATTCGGAAGAAGCAATATCTCGTGAAGTAGTAAGTTCCTGGGCAAATTGCTTCAGGGTGTGATCACCAAAAATCATTGTTCTCTTCAGCATATAGGGGTAGCTAAAGGAGCTATTGACGCCGGGAATTACCGTTACGCCCAAGCTATATTTTTTTGCCTTCAGTTCACCAATTACTTCTTCGTTTGTGTCGCCGTAGGGATAGGCGAAGGTATGCAATGGGGCTTTGATTTTTTGAGTAATGTGCCCGCCAGGAACACTCACTTCTTCGCGAACCCGAACTTTATAATCAGTGCTGGATTCATTGGTTTTCTGGATTGCCATATTGGGATGACTCTTGGAGTGCGGCTGCATATCTATCAGGCCAGAGTTGTACATGGACTTTATCTGATCCCATTTCAAGGCGTCACGGGCACCCATAAAATCCGTGTAAAGAAAAACGGTGGCAGGAAAATTGTATTTTTTTAATATGGGGTAGGCAACCGTGTACGTGGAGCGATAACCATCGTCTATGGTGATAACAACAGATTTCTGAGGAACCCGTTTGCCCTTTTCAATAAAATCTACAAATTGTTTTAGCGAGATTACCTCGTAGCCATTGTCGTACAAGTATTTCATCTGTTCCTGAAAATTCTTCTCGGAAACTGAGAGTTTAATATGGCCTTTGCCGAAACGGTGATAGCACAAGATGGGAACGGTCTGATAGCTATCAGAATAGATCGCGCTTGGATAGGGGTCGACCAGGGGAATGACGATTTCGTCGTTGTGGTGGACTTCGGAAATATTGTTAAATTCCGCAATCCGCCAGGCATCACTTTCCTGGCCATAGTACTCCTCAGCCAGAGATTCCAGACTGTCTTGCCAGCCAGCAATTACGACGACATAGTCTTTGCCTTTTACGCTAACACGCTCCTCGGGTAATAGGTGTAGCGCTTTGAGTACAGTGCAGCCCTGCACTGCCAGAACAAAAAAGCCTATTGCTATAAGGTGAAAAAAGCTATGCAGCGTCGCGGTTTTGCGTCGCGCGATGTTCATCTCTATCTTGCAGTTCCTCTGCCATATTGTCGAAGGAGTTAAATAGAACTCCTATTTCGTCCCTACGATTTTGAGCGATACGATAGGAAAACTGTCCGCTGGATATTTCCTTCATAGCTTTGTTCAAAGTGCTCAACGGGGAGGCGATCAGTTTACCCATAATAAAGGCGACAACCACCACCGCGACTATTGTCATGAGCATGAGAACGCCCAACATCACTACCATTTGATTGGCGACAGTCTCCAAGGGTTCCTTAGGAAGCCCTAAGTGGGCGCGGCCGATTTCTTTGTCTGTAAACAATATGGGCGTTTCAAACCGCAATACAGGCTTTTCACTACTAGTATGTTCTGAAATGGAAACGCCGGGAACATTGGTGAGCGGCGTGTCATTTTCAGGTGCCTTATAGCTCTGGTCTATTTGATCAGACCGGTTACTACCACGGATAATCCCATTGTGGTCTACGATAACCAGGTATTCGAAATCCTGCCGTTGAATCGCGTCCTGTACGAAAAGTTCTATGGAGGCCCAGTCTTCGCTTAGGACGGCTTCTGCGCTTTCTCCGGCAACAAACTTAACCAGCGCACTGCCATAATTCAAAACCTGATCGCGCATCGCCACATATTGTTTTTGATACAAGTAAGAGCCAACCAAAATCATGGTGACACTCACGGCAGCGGCCATGATCAGAGACCACTTGATCTGAATAGGTATGATGCGTGGTTGTGATTTGGCCTCTTCGCGTTCTTCAATATCGCTGTGTACTCGTTTTAAGGCATGAGCCAATTCGGTACCTGTTTGAAAGCGTTTTTCGGGTTGCTTCTTAAGGAGCTTGTCCACCACCTGTTTCAGAGCGCCCGGTAAATCAGGGGCCAAATTGCCGATCGGTTCCGGCTCTTCAGTGGCGATCTGAAGTAACAGTGTAGCCAGGGTTTCAGCTGCAAAGGGGCGCTTGCCGCTTAACAGCTGATAAAGAATGACACCCACTGAAAACAGGTCGGACCGAGCGTCAGCCTGTTGCCCCATCACTTGCTCCGGCGACATATATTGCGGCGTGCCCAGCACTTCACCCATCTGGGTCTGTTGTGTCACTTCCACCGTTTCCATGCGGGCAATACCAAAGTCTGTGATTTTGGCTGTTCCGGAATCTTGATCAATGATTATATTACTGGGTTTGATGTCCCTGTGGATAATGCCTTTCTCATGCGCGTAGGCCAGGGCGGTTGCCAGTTGTGTACCCATTTGTAACACATCTTTCACGTCGAACTGGCCATGCTCTTTCATCAGCTCATTCAGCGGCTGGCCATTGAGGAGTTCCATGGCGATGTAAGGAGTATCTTCTATCTCACCCACATCATACACAGTGACTATATTGGGGTGAGAAAGAAGGCCTACCGCTTTTGCCTCTCTTAGAAAACGGGTTCTGTATTCTTCGTCAATACAGCGTTCGGGTCTCAGAACCTTGATCGCCAGGGTCCGATCGATTTTGGGGTCGTAAGCACGGTAGACCGTTGCCATTGCACCCTGTCCCAGGGTATCCAAGATCTGATAACGACCGATTTGCTGCATTATGTGTCCTCACCTGTGTAGCACAGTTGCTGCTACTTGCCTTTAAAAATGGATTTAAGTAAATCGAGTTTTGATGGTTTGTGTTGCGGACCGAGAAAATCCTGATGACTGCTCACTGCATCGCCGGTAGTCTCCAGTTCCAATTCTTCCTCTTCGAGATTCTCGTCCACAAGTTCAGTAAATCTTCCCGTGCCCAGATAACTCAATTGGGGACCTGCGTGTCCGAAGCGAATCACGTCTCCGTTGTTTAGCGGGGTATCTTGCTGAATGACGCGTTGGTTTAACAAGGTGGCATGACTGCCGCTCAAGTCCCGCAAAAAATACTGGTTTTGAGCAAAGTAGACTTCTGCGTGCACATTCACTACTTCGGGGTGTTGAATGACAAAATCGTTTCGCTCATTTCGGCCGAACTTGACACTGGCTTGCTTTAGCGAGCGAATCTGCACGCCATATTGAATAGTAAAAGGCGCGTTTTCAGGGGCTATGCCGGGTGTGAACCCTGGCGTTTGGCCCATTCCACCCATTCCGGGTATCGGCGGCGGGGGTACGAAGGGTCGCGGGTTTGTTCCCATGGCCGGAGGAGGGGGCGGTGGCCGATAGGCGGGCGGCGGTGCCATGTGCTGTGGGGGAGGCGAGTATGCCGCTTGTTGCGGGGGTGGAGGTGGGTATCCACCGGGTATTGATGCTCCCATATTGGCCGGAGCCATGGTCGCCTTTTTGTTAATGGTGGATAAGAAGCTTATCTTGGGCCCATTTTCGGCGATCATGATGACATCTCCCTGCTTTAGGAAGGTCTCCGTAACTGGCTTGCCATTCATAAAACAACCGTTGGCTCCACGGCTTATAAGACGAAAACGATTGCCGTCGCGCACGATTTCGGCATGAACACGGGAAATGGTGCGCTGATCCTTGGGGAAGACAACCGTGCACTTGGGATCACGACCTATCGTAATCTGATCCAGATTGGATTCGTCGATCTGACCCTTTCGAGGGCCATCGATATGCACGATCTGCACAGTGATTTCCGGAGTCATACCATCCCTTTATACTTTTATTGTTCTAATTTCAATCTATTGCGACCGTTCCACCAGTTATTGCTCGAACCTTGTAGGGTAGAGTGCTGATTTGTTAGGCGGAGTTATTCTATTATAACCAAAACTCTGAGGGACTCTAGTGTTTCTTGAGACCAGTTCCATCGTGTTGGGTAGTGAATTGCGATTTGTGGTCCCCCTGTTTTCCGCTACAATCCCAAACACTCATAGCGCTCCCTAAGGTATTGCAGTTATGCTCCAATCGCCACTCCCTCAAGAAATGCACACAATTCGCGACTGTATCCGCTGGTCCATCAGCCAGATGAGTAAGGCCGAGGTATTCTTTGGGCATGGATATGCCGATGCGCTGGACGAGTCCACGGCACTAGTCCTCCATTCCTTGGCTCTTCCCCACGATTTGCCTGGCCATTTCATGGATGCCGCAGTAAGCAGTGAAGAAAAGCAGCGTATCGCCAAGCTGCTGCACCAGCGCACTCAGGATCGTATGCCTTTGTCTTACATCACCCATGAGTCCTGGTTTGCCGGTTTATGTTTTTTTGTCGACCAGCGCGTGCTGATCCCCCGCTCTCCCATTGGAGAACTGATTGAGTCTGGGTTTGAAGGTTTGTTCGATATTGAGCCTTTATCCATTTTGGACTTGTGCACGGGCAGTGGCTGCATTGCAATTGCCTGCGCGGATGCATTCCCACAGGCCGAGGTGGATGCCGTCGATCTTTCCGAAGATGCGTTGGCGGTGGCAGATAAGAATCGACAGGAACTGGGTTTTGAAGACCAGGTGGAATTGATTCGGTCAGACTTGTTCAGCGCGCTGGAAGGTCGTAGCTACGACTTGATCGTCTCCAACCCGCCCTATGTGGACCAGTACGAAATGGATTCCATGCCTGACGAGTTCCACCATGAACCCCGGCTTGGTTTGACCGCCGGTGATGACGGCCTGGATCTGGTCCATCGCATTCTGGCTGAAGCCGCAGACTACCTCAACCCTGGAGGGGTGCTGATCTGCGAAGTGGGTGTGAGTGACCAGGCGCTGATTGCCGCCTATCCGGATGTGCCCTTTACCTGGATCGAATTCCAGCGTGGTGGGGGCGGGGTGTTTATGCTGACGAAAGAGCAGCTTGCCGAGATCGGTGGGGAGTAATGGGGTAGTGGTATTTCAGATTTCAGGGTCGGACCTTGATATTTATTTATAGATTTCAGGGTCGGACCTTAATATTTATTTATAACCATCTGATATTAAACGAAATATGTAGTCAAAAAAGCATGAAAAATCGTCTTACACATGCTGTTTTTTGACTACATTCGTCGCTTTAAGAACTAACAAACGTTTGACGCAAAGCGGCGTTTTTTACGCTAAAACAGGGCGTTTAAGCAGCTAAGCGTTCCAATGTGGGGGGAAATAATTGTTATAAAACTGTAAGTTAACCTTGCTTGTCGTGGTCCGACCCTATTGGATCCTATTGGATCATTTGACGGACGTTTATCGAGATAGGTGAGTGAACCCGCCAAATCGCGTATAATCCACGGATTCCCTGGTTTTTCCCTAGAAGGTTCATGGACTTATGTCAGGTAACTCTTACGGTCGCTTATTCTCACTCACCACCTTTGGCGAGAGCCACGGTTCGGCCTTGGGAGGCATCATCGACGGCTGTCCACCCGGTATACCCCTTAATGAAGAAGACCTGCAGGGCGATCTGAACCGACGTAAACCCGGAACCTCACGCCACACCACCCAGCGTAGGGAAGACGATAAGGTAAAAATCCTCTCTGGTGTGTTTGAAGGCAAGACCACAGGCACGCCCATCGGCCTGATTATCGAAAACACCGATCAGCGATCCAAAGATTACTCCAACATCAAGAGCCAGTTTCGTCCCGGCCATGCGGACTACAGCTATCAACAAAAGTATGGTGTACGGGACTATCGCGGCGGCGGTCGTTCCTCGGCGCGGGAAACTGCCATACGTGTGGCCGGCGGCGCCATTGCCAAAAAGTTTTTGGCCCAACGTTATGGTATCGAGATCAAGGGCTATCTTTCTCAACTGGGACCCAACAAGCCGAGCGAGTTTCACTGGGACCATGTGGGAGACAACCCCTTCTTTTGGCCCAACGAAAAACAAGTCCCTGAATTGGAAAAATACATGGACGCACTGCGCAAGTCCGGTGACTCTATCGGCGCCAAGGTCAGCGTGATTGCTACCGGTGTTCCGCCCGGTTGGGGCGAGCCCATTTTCGATAGACTGGATGCGGAGATCGCCCACGCCATGATGAGCATCAACGCCGTTAAAGGTGTGGAGATCGGTGCAGGCTTCAAATCGGTGGAACAGAAAGGCACTGAACATCGCGACGAAATGACACCCGAAGGTTTTCTCTCCAATAACGCCGGTGGTGTATTGGGTGGAATCTCCAGCGGACAAGACATTGAAGTGCATATCGCGCTTAAACCCACTTCCAGTCTGCGTCTCCCTGCCAAGGGCATAGATGTGGACGGCAATCCAATCGAAGTTATTACCACAGGCCGACACGATCCTTGTGTGGGCATTCGTGCCACGCCCATCGCCGAGGCCATGCTGGCTCTGGTGTTGGCGGATCACTGTCTGCGTCATCGTGGGCAGAATGCCGACGTACGCAGTGGTACACCGGTAATCCCGGCACACGCCCCGAGTGAGTAATGCGCAAGCGCCTTATTGGCGATTGTCTGGCTTTTATCTCTTCTACTTCGCCAGCATCGGCGCGCTCATGCCCTATTGGGGACTGTATCTCAAGTCCCTCGGATTTTCTGTACTCGAAATCAGTCAACTTATAGCCATACTTCTTGCCACCAAGATCGTCGCGCCCAATATCTGGGGTTGGATCGCCGATCACCGCGGTGTGCGCATGCCTATCATTCGTTTTGCCTCTATCGCTTCACTCATTGCCTATACCGCTGTGTTTTGGGTGCAAGGCTTTTGGACCATGGCCTTGATGATGTTTACCTTCAGCTTTTTCTGGAATGCGAATCTGCCGCAGTTCGAAGCCACCACATTAAGCCACTTGGGTGAGAAGTCGCAGCGCTATAGCGTGATACGGCTTTGGGGTTCCGTGGGCTTTGTGCTCACGGTGATACTCATCGGGCGTTTAATGGAGGACTATGGCGCGCAAGTCTTGCCGCCCACTATATTGATTTTGTTGAGCGGCATTTTTCTTTTTAGTCTGTTTACGCCAGAGGCCCATGAAGAACATCATCATCAGACCGCACCACGCTTGAAAGACACGCTCAAGCGTAAAGAAGTGATCACTCTGTTGGTGGTATGTTTTTTGTTGCAGGCCAGTCACGGTGTCTATTATGCCTTTTATTCTATTTTTCTGGAGGGGGCGGGATATAGTCGTTCCCTCATTGGAAACCTGTGGGCACTTGGGGTGATCGCGGAAATCGTCTTGTTTGTTTTTATGCATAGACTGTTTCAGCGCTGGTCCGCCAAGACATTACTGGTGCTGGCCCTGTTTCTCACCGCCATACGCTGGTGGATGATAGGCAATTTTGTTAACGACCATAGCGTCATCATTTTTGCGCAACTGCTGCACGCCGCCAGTTTTGGTCTGGTGCATTCGGTATCGATTTATTATTTGCGAGACTTCTTCCCGGGCCGTCTACAAGGGAGAGGACAAGCCCTGTATTCCAGCCTCAGTTTCGGCGCCGGTGGGGCAGTTGGAACCCTCTATGGCGGCTATGTGTGGGATATGGGCGGTGGTTATTTTGCGTTCAATGTGTCGGTGGTGGTGGCACTAGTTGCCCTGTCTATCGCCATCTGGGGCCTGCCCGGCAAACGCAAGCCGAAGGTGTATTGAAACTCGGCGGGAGCTGTGGTTAACTATGCCTCAAATTAAAATGGGTCGTTAGCTCAGTTGGTAGAGCAGCGGACTCTTAATCCGCGGGTCACAGGTTCGATCCCTGTACGGCCTACCATTTTTTTTCGGTAATTCAGTGGTTGTGCACGAAAGCATAATGTGGCCACTTTGGCCAGTTTATGCTAACAGTAAAGCATAGATTGGCCAATAGACCCACGTTAAATCATTCAAGCATATAATAAGACCTTTCTTTTTTCATATTTTTTCGGCGTGGTTTTGCTTGAAGGTTGTTTGATCAAAGCCCCGCAATCAGAAATCAATCGGCCTGAGTTCAATCTAGAAACGATTTAACTTATTGATAAAGACGCGACTTCTGACGATACAGTTATACCTAAACGTCGGGCTGGCATTATGTGCTCTAACAAATTCAATAAATTGCATCTAATTCGACTTGTTCTTATAACCATTCTGGTCCTACTTGTAAGTAGCATCGCCATCAACGCCGACGAATCCCGCAAAATCATCCCTGGTGTTCAAATTGGCCTGATAAAACCTGAAACATCTCCAGAGGATGTTGAAAATTTGTATGCAGAACCCTATTACGTAAGGCGTAATACTGGACCTATTTTGCGCTACGACATATACACGTTGGAAGAACGATTCGCAAGAGCATTCAATTTATTTGGACGAAGTGCGTTTAATATTAAATTTGCTCTATTAGTGAAGGAAAATAGAGATGAGAGCGAAGAAATAAGATTTGTTCACCACCCAGATCAGCCGAATTCACTAGAATATTTTGAGATTACGGACTGGGGAGAAGACTGGAGCGTAGAACCTAAGCTAAAGCCATTGATGACTGTAGAAGAACTAGAGCATATCAATCAATCACAATTTAGGATTAAATGGGCTAGTCAAGAAAAAAACGACTACGGAACAACTGGGGAGTTCGGGGAGATTGTTTCATGGGAAAGCGGAGTGTTAAGCAAACATGCAGACTATATAAAAAACTATGTTCGGTTGCGACTGCGTGGGAAAATTGATTATCAATGCGATTTATCTGGAAGGGAAACGCTATCTAATTTTGGTCTTTTCGCTGATGCGGAACTGGAGGTCTATTTACGGATACTGGTGCCTGGAATAGGTCAACCTATTTCAAAGGAGCTGCAGGGAACTATAAAGGAATTACCCAAAGCAAGTGTTGAAGAGAAAGCTTGGGAAGTGCTAGCGTGGGGTGATGAAAAAGAATTGGAACAACTTATAAAAACCGGGTTTAATTTTAACGAACCCATTCGATCACAAATTCCGCTAATACGCGCCCTTCGATATGAAAATGTAAAAGTCGCACTCCTATTGCTAAATAAGAGGGTCAAATCAAATGTTCGTTCTCCTGATAGTACATTAGTTACTCCTCTCATGTATGCGTCTGAAAAGCATTCTCTCCACTCAGTTTTTAATCATCTCCTAAAGAAAAGTGACAATATAGGCGCGAAGGACGCAAGGGGAAAGACTGCGCTGCACTACGCTGTTTCAGGTTGCAATTTGGAGGCAGTCAGGAAACTAATTGACCACAAAGCAAACATTAATGCTACAGACAAAGACGGAAAAACCCCCTTGGTATATGCCATTGAGGATAACAAAAAAGAAGTTTTCAATACCATTGTAAAAGCTAAAGCAAATATTGATATTCAAGACAAGGACGGGAAAACGGCGTTGATGTTTGCCACCGAGTATTGGTCAGAAAACTATACTTCCGACCTACTTACATCAGGTGCAAAGACCGATGTTCAAGATAGTCTGGGAAACACTGCCTTACACTATGCATTCAATCAACGCAATTTTAATTTAGTGGAACAGTTAATAAGTGCCGGAGCAAACCCAGATATCCCAAATAACAAAAGCGTAACGCCTCGAATGCTTGTTGAGAAAATTGTGAGTCCCAAGCTGAAAAAGAGAATTCACAATTTTATTGATAAAAAAACCAATTGACCATCGAAATGTTAGGTAAGAGTCTTCAAACATAAAGTAAACAATTGAGTGGCTACCCTAGCGTCAGGTAGTGTTCATAATTTTGTGTCAGTCCTTTAGACTATACCGAAAGGAGACGACACATGACAGATACGATCAAATTCGACATGGAAGCCGCCATCAATGCC